>CAZUAS010000012.1:0-44502 GCA_964618515.1 uncultured Ignavibacteriales bacterium
GCCCGGGGTTTTGGTATTGGTCAGGTTACGGGCGGCATCCCACAGGGAACCGTTCAGAGTACTCGAAACGGACAGGTAAATGTCACCATTGGCACCTTCACCCGCACCGACAAAATCCGGGTCGGCACAGTCGGTGGAGTCGCCGTTTTCCGGGTCACCGAACTGGGTCCAGATGACGTAAATACGGCCGTTACATTCTGAAACGGAGAATTTGCCCACGTTCAAGACATTTACACCACCAACGGCACAGTTAGTGGTCGGATCCCACTCGGCATTGTGAACCGTGCTGATAATATTAGTATGTTCCGCCCAGTGGAACAGACGGCAGCTGCGGCCGCTGGCGGCCCCGCCGGTACCGTCATAAAGGTTGGCGTTCCAGATAATATGCAGGTGGTCTTCGGAATCATAGAGACAGGAAAGTTCCAGCCAGGCGCGATAGCCGGCTTGGTCTTCCTGATACTGCGTCACGTTGGTTTTATTTGCCGGATTCCAGGTGGCACCCATATCGTCCGATACCCAGTACCAGACATCGTTGTTGCCTTCATTGCCTTCTTCGGCTTCTTCCAGCCAGCACACCGCGACTTTGCGGGATACCCGCGAGGCCGTAATATCCTGAACGATAAAGAAGACGCTGTCAATCACCTGGTAGGTCCAGGTACCCTGCAGGTTGGAACCGGCATTGCGGAACAGAACCAGGGTTTCTAAAGCAGCATTATCAACGGATTCGCAGGAGAAAGCGTAAATAACGGTATCGGTACCGTTGACGTGGTATTCAAGTTTCGGCCAGATATATTGCGGCGGTGGTTCCATAGCGGCGGAAGCCGGTTCATTAGGGGCATGACTGCCGTCACCAAAACCGCAGTACACACCTACCGCCGCGGTCTGGTCGACATAGACGGCTGTATAATATGGTTGTGTAGTACCGTCATCGGATTCACTATGGTGACAGGCAACCACGGCGCCACCATCATCCCGGACATCAACGTTAACAAAGCCGGCACGACCTTCGGCCGAGCCCTGAGGTGGCGACACGGGGCAACCGACATCGGCCGTCAGCGGCCACGTACCGGTGGCTGGGTCATAAATATTATAAGAAGCATAACGGCGACCGCCCGCGGCAAACATCTGGGTATAACCCATATGTATCTGAGGATTCGGGTTGCGCCAGTCGATACCACGACCATAAGATGAGTTCGCCTGCCATTCATACCAGGTATGAGCTACTACTTCGCCGGGGGCATTACCGTCACCGGTTACACCCAGGGAACTGCGAAAATCATCTTTACCAAAGTTGGTTATCGGGGTTTCATTGCCATTTAATGCGATAGCTTTTTTATGGAACATAAATCCATAATGCGAAAGCTTCTCGGTGCGGGGATCCGTAACCCGCGTTTTCGCATCTGCTGTAATGGCTAATATTGAAACAATAAATAAAGTGAGAATAAACAAAGAGGTAAGTTTCTTCGCCATTCTTTGCTCCTTTCGAGCGTTTAAGTTACCATTTTCTTGCAAAATTGTGGAAATTACCTAAGCCCGGATATTAATTCCAGGGTGGTATTTAGTAAAATACCAATGTTTTTCTTACTTAACGCCACCTCCTTTCCGAGTTTCCAAGATACTCGCGAAATACCTTTTGGAAAAACAGAACACTCCTTTAAACAATCTTTCATTATGATATGATTTTAAAAAGCTCCTGTTGTTACCTTCATCACTATATCAATAATTTCTCAATACCTGAGAAAATATTTCATCCACTGGTTAATTCAACCGGAAGGATATTTTTTTAATAACGGGGACTAAATGGCGAGTAATTGTTGCCTACCAATGCTAGTCCTTCCATAGCTAGAATAATATAATATTTAATTCATCTTTTCAAAGTAAAAAATTAGTTTTCATATTAACAGGGCTTGTAAATTTAAAGAAAATTAATACATAATCATTAAGTGCTTATAATATAATCAGTTGCAATACTCCTGCTACTACTGGCCGAACCATTCCAGAAGTATTTAATACGTTTTTTTCTTCTCGGGCTAATTCAAATAAATAGTAAATTTTAGTTTTCAAAAAACTTGACCGAACAGGCTATTCAGCCTATTTTAAGTTTTTTAAAACAAACCACATAAATTGCGCCATCGGATTATCAAGAAATCAATATTGGAGGGTTGCATAGGGTATTTTATAGAATCCAATATCGGCAGTGACACGGTCTCCCAGATTTATTTCAATGCCCCTGGCACCATCTATGATTACAAGATATGGAATAACACCGACGTTCCTACGGACAACCCTAACTGGAACGGTCATTTTCCGGTTAAACAGCAAACTCGTCAGGAGCTCTTAATTGGACACTTACGTAACTTCAAAAAATCTCAAAGCTAAAACTTCGGCATGGCTCGATAAAATCGCCCCGTTCAATACCCATGCCTTAAAATTGAATGTCGCTAAAGCGTCGTTGCTTATAATCGATATGCAAAATTTCTTTCTCGACCCGGTCTCACCGACTTTTACCTGCGGCGGCCTGGCAATCCTTCCCCGCATCAAAGAGCTTCTCACGGCTTTCCGAAAAGCCGGACGGCCGGTAATTTTTACCCGCCACGTACATCACCCCGACGGTCTTGACGCCGGGATCATGGAATGGTGGTGGCAGGGGATGTGTATCGAGGACACGCCGGAAAGTGAGGTACATCCGGAACTGACACCACGCCACAATGAAAAAGTTATCTTAAAACACCGCTACTCCGCCTTTTACAACACCGACCTTGAAACCGTCCTCCGGTGTCAGGGAATCGAAGACCTGGTTATTACAGGCATCATGACCAATATGTGCTGTGAATCGACCGCTCGTGACGCCTATTACCGGGACTACCGGGTATTTTTTACCGCCGACGGTACCGGCAGTATTAACGAAGAAATGCACCTGGCCAGCCTGCTCAACCTTGCCTTCGGTTTTGCCTGTGTCACGACAACGGCTGACATTCTCGCTCAGGTTACCAGTAGCCCGGAAAGTAAATAAAAAAACCGGAAGTAAAAAGTCCGTCATGCCCGACTATTACGCCGACAAGCTATCGGCTGAAAAACTGAAGCAGGTTTATCAATGTGCAACGGCGAGGATTAACCAGTATCTTCAGGCAGAAATAAATTTCATCCTAGAGCACGTCTCCGCCGACAGCATGGTTCTCGAACTGGGATGCGGGTACGGCCGGGTTCTGGCCCCCCTGGCCAAGAAAGCCGGAGTTACCGTGGGCATCGATACTTCTTTGGCGAGCCTGCAAATGGCCTCCCGGGAATTGAATAACCTTAAAAATATTTATCTGGTTCGGGGCAATGCCGCCTCCTTGCCTTTTAAAAACCAGAGTTTCGATACCGTGGTCTGTATTCAGAACGGCCTTTCGGCTTTTCATGTTGACCCGCTTCTTCTGATATCCGAATGTTTCCGGGTTACCCGGAAAGGTGGAATGATACTATTGTCCAGTTATGCCGATAAATTTTGGGATGACCGTATAGAGTGGTTTGAGATTCAATCAGAACTCGGATTACTGGGGAAAATTGACCCGGAAAAAACTTCCGACGGTAATATTATCTGTGAGGATGGTTTTACGGCAACTACCTATAACGAAGAGAAATTCGAGCGGCTGATGTCTAATTTCAAATATCCTTTTAAAATTATAGAAGTTGACGGCTCCAGTCTTTTCTGCACAATAACGATATCTTAAAAGTTTTTAAGCGTAAAAGTTAACAAGATAAATATAGTATTTTTTTAATTAAATCCTTTGACAAGCTTCTCCGTATTTATTATCATGGAAAAGAGATTGAACGAATCTCGACAGGTCAGCGACCTTATAGCTCTTCGCATATAAATTTATCCGGTGTGCGGCGGGCTGTTTTTACTAAAGTATGTAAAGGCAATTATTTTAAGTGAGTTTTATTCTCGGTAATAATCAATTCAATTTCCAGAAATAATCCTCGTTCAATACTGTTTTCACGGAAGAGGTTAACGATACGGGAAGTATTCTGCCTTTAAAAGATGAAGACAATATTGAACAGCTAAAACAACTTTTTTTTGGAGGTTCTGTACATGCAAGGCAGCAAACTCTATGTCGGCAATCTTAACTATGCTGTCACCAATGAGGAACTGGTAGAACTGTTCAGCAAATATGGTGAGGTTAAGGAAGTCAACATCATCGAAGGGAAAGGTTTCGGATTCGTGGAGATGTCCAGCGGCGAGCAGGCCGAGAAAGCCAAAGAAGCCTTAAACGGTACGGATTTTAATGGTCGGACAATGAAAGTTGACGAAGCCCGTCCCCGCCGCAACCGCGAAAGAAGAGGTGGTTACAGAAATCCCAACTAATGTGAAAACATAATTCTTATATACAAATACAAGGGGGGTTTTTAACCCCCTTTGTATTTTTACTGATACGGCATCCTGTTTTATTACCCGGAAGTCACCTACAACAGCCTGAAGTGTCCGACACTGTAACGTTTATCCCCTCCGTAAGGGACAATTAAAACATTATCATAACCTTCTCTTACCGCCGCCAAAGGAACCTCGATTTTATCCACTCGCAGACCGCCTTCCTTGATTATTTTCGGTGAAATATTCCACCGGGCTATAAGGGTTGTATCCCGACGAAAATAAAGAGTGTAATCATCGTTGTTATCGACACTGATTTCAAAGGCTTGATTATGTTTTTTTATGTTGAAAGTGACCTGCAGGCCGTCATCGGTTAAAAGGAAACAGCCCGTAGAGTCGTACTTGTAACCCTGCTTTTTCGGTTTATTGATATCATCATAAGCCACTTTCCACGGTTTCGGGTAGTAACGTGCCTTATAAATATCCGGTCCGAGCCGACGGGTAACTTCGATAAAATTATACGGATGCGCCCAGGTGGCATAGAAATTCCGGTCGGCCAGCAGTTCGTATTCGGTTTTGAAATATTCATTAAAGATAACCCGAAAAGTATTCACCGGAGAGATACGCTCATAAAAAGCCGGAGAACCGCCGCCGGGTAAATAAATAGCGTTAAGGACGGAAAAACGTTCTTTAACGTTCGTCTCCTCTACCCCCAGCCAGCTCAAGCCAGAACCGGGACCATGGTCAGCCTGGATAATTATTATGGGCGGATTATCCTTATTCTTATCCAGTATATGCTCTATCGTTTTTTGTAAACGACCCGTTATAAAGGCAATCTGTCCTTTATAACCGTTCAGGTACTCGGCTACGGTTCCTCCCCGGTCCATAAAATGCGAGCCATCACCGGGGTAAAACGAGCGGTCAGGTTCGATTTCATTTCCTTCGGCATCAAACACGAACGGCGGGTGCGGACACAGTATATGGGCGAAGACAAACCGGGGTGAGGCCAGTTCATATATGTCCGGCAACTTGTTCAGAATATATTTTAAGCGCTTCCTATGCAGGGCATACAGCGATTTTTCGTTATATATAAACAAGGGCAAAGGGGTTGTAGCCATCAGGGCGTTTTGAAATTCATTGACCGTCCAGGACGGTGCCAGGTAGAGGTCGGCTTTTTCGAACTCGGTCATACTGGAACCCGAGGCGAAGGCGGCTATACCATAACCTCTTTCCCGGAGAAACCGGTACACCTCGTTGTCCAGCAATTTTTCGTCAAGCGGCAGGCGGTCTTTCAAACGGCGGTCAAAATCTCCCAGGTCATCGATATAATTCATATTCAAAGTTGCCGTAAGCGATAACAGAGTCTGGCAGTAATTAACATAACAACTGTCGGCAACATAAAACCCCCGGCTTTTCAAAAAAGCGATAAAGGAACTGTTGTCATAAGCATAAATCTCTTTCAGAATATCCGAACGACCGTAACCGTCCATGATTATAAAATATATATCAGGCATTTTTTCCGGCAGATTCATTTGGGCGGTGGTAACGATTCTTTTTACCGGGACAGGTACGTTCTCTCTTGTTAATAAAACATAACCGCCATGGCCAACCTGGATAAACACCAGGAAAAGCCCGATATAATTGAGTCCTCGGGTCAAAGATGAAAAGTCTCTTTTTAACTTTAATAAGTACTTAAAACCGTAATAAATAATAACAACCCAGACAACCAGGACCAGACCATTACGACCGATTTCGGTTTCGCCGTAAAAAAGCCTGAAATCCGGCAAAATACCGGTAATATGACCATAAGAAAAAAACAGTATGACCATCAGGGTTGTCATCAGGGCACCTTTCAATCTGTCACGCAAAACCAGGCTGAGAATGATGGTGCCTGTCAGGATTACTGCCACTGTGACTATAAACGGTACCACGGCATCCTTAAAGCGCATTTCATAGGCGTTCTGAGCATACAGGAAAAGAATCGGAAAAATTCCGAATAAAACCGGATGCCATATAAAGGGTTTGATTTTCTTATCCGCTTTCATAATTTATATTTCCTTCATATCCATTATCATCGCCGGTGTATATTCTAACACTTTAAATTAATCCAGGAAACGAAAGTGTCCGAAACTGTAAGCCCTGTCCCCGCGGACGGGTTTCAGAGCGACTCGGTCATAACCTCCAAGCAGAACCTTTTCAGGGACCAACACCGTATCGACCGCCAGACCACCCTGCTTCGACCACGAAGGGGGCTTTTCCAGGCTCGCCACCAGACTGGTATCATCATAGAATATTATCTGATAAACATCGTTGTTGTCCAGACTGACTTCAAACAACCGGTGATATTGACGACGGTCGAAAAAAATAACAATGCCACCCGGCGATAATAACCGGCAGGCGTTATGATTAAATGAAGTTCCTGGAGGAACGGGCTTTTTTACCTGCTCGTAAGCAACGTGATAAAGCGGGTGCCTGAGATACGCTTTTAGATGATGATTATAAAGACCCAGATTCATTTTCATGGTTTCCCACAACCTCTTCGAACTGAACAGTGGTCCCCGAACGACAAAGCGTAAAACATCGTAATAGCGAGCCAGGTCTTTATCATAAAGTTGGTTCTCGCCGGATAACAACGTAGCTTCGTAACCTTCAGGCACGATTCTCCGGAAATGTCCGATTCGCCAGCCCTTGAAAGCCGTAATCGGCAAACGAGCCAAAAGCGGGTCGGTCAGGGCATGACAGTCAAGAATATGGACCTCGGGACCGGCAGAGAAACCGAATTGCCCGATACCGCAACGCGTCACAAGCTTTTCACCCTTTTGGGCGGCTTCTTTTCCCTGCTTAGCCCATTCGGTGTCGGGAAGGGAGTCGGAGAAATGAACATTAAGAAGGCTGTTGCTTTGAAAGTAAGCCGCCCGTTCATCGGAGATACCCCGATACCAGTCCTTTATCTCCGGGCCGGTACCGTAACCGGCCCCGCTCCAGAGCGGCGAGCGAGGCCAGAAAATTCCTATCGCAATCAGAAGTCCTACAACAAGCCGTTGTTTTCGATGCGTGCGGTCAGGTCGATATTGCAATAAGAGCAAGACACTCATTAAAAAAGGGGCACTAAAAAATCTGCCCGTCATAAAACAACCGCCGATTTTTAACACGTACAACAGATATAAAATAATGCCTATTACAAGGGGAAAATAACGGTTAGCTTTAAATTTGAAATTGAATATTATGGCAAATATTATAGCTAAAGCAGTTATGGGACTTCTGAGAAAAAGATGATTAAAATATCTGAAACCCTGCTGGATAAGCGACCAGCTGTCGATTCCAGAATTAAGTTTGGCATAGGCGGTGTTCGGAAAGGGAAAGCCGTAATAAAATAATGAAAAACATTCCCATAAAACCAGGGGGGACAAACCGTACATTATTGTTTTGAAGTTTTCGAGCTTCCCCGGTATTTTAAAAAAGTAATAAACCAGCAAGGGTAAAAATAAGACAATCGTATCAATACGGTTTAAAGCCGCCAGCGAAGTCACCAGTGAGAGATTAAGTAAAGTAGCCTGATCTTTTTGTCCTTTAATATGAATATAGAAAAAAACAACTATAATCAGATGCGTCAGCGGGTTCTCAAGCCCCGAGCTTGAATAATCAATGAAGGTTTTTGAAACCATCAGAATACCCAGACCAAGCAGGGCGGCGGTACAAGTCCGAGCTATTTTAAAAACAAAGATTAGTACGGTTACCAACGTTACCCCCATGGAAACAAACAGGGTGGTAAGAAAAATTTCTCGTGTAAAAAAATATACACCGGATAATAAAAACAACCATAGAGGATGAGTATAAACCTGAACTCTTTCATCGGGATTCCAATTCAGGCCGTAACCGTTGATAAAATTATCAATTACGCGAAAAGTAATGAAAGCATCATCACCCAGCCAGGCATTGCGATACAAAACCACCACCAATAATACCAGCAATAAAATGATACCAGTCTTGCCAAAAAATTGTTTTTTCTGTTTTACCATCAATTCTGGAACATTATGAATTTC
Organism: uncultured Ignavibacteriales bacterium; assembly: GCA_964618515.1. GTDB lineage: Bacteria > Zixibacteria > MSB-5A5 > GN15 > FEB-12 > JAFGNW01. The sequence continues at coordinate 8,395 of CAZUAS010000012.1, forward strand.
ATTGGCGTTGAATTTGTTTTATTGTCCCGCTGTCGCCCAGCCGGGCATAATATTAAGATTTATATCAAATACGGCGGTTCCAATCAAGTAAATATATATAGTAATCATCACAGCCCCCATCAGGTTGAGTATAATCCCGCTTTTTATCATATCCTGCATATTGACCTGGCCGGTTCCGAAAATAATGGCGTTGGGCGGCGTGGCAACCGGCAACATAAAGGCACACGAAGCCGATAAAGTCGCCGGTATCATTAAAAGCAGCGGATTAATATTGATAGCCACCGCCAGCGAAGCCAGAATCGGAAGAACCATCTGGGTGGTGGCGGTATTGGATGTCAACTCGGTCAAAAAAGTCAACATCAGACAGACCGTCAGAACAATTAAAACCGGCGGCAGTGAACTCAACCCGGTCAATTGCTCGCCAATCCAGACTGACAGGCCGGATTGTTCAAAGCCGGCAGCCAGGGCAAAACCGCCGCCAAAAAGAATTACAATCCCCCAATTCAATTGGTTGGCTGTTTCCCAGTTCATCAATCTCTTCGAGTGTTCGGATTTCGAGGGGATGATAAACAGGATCAAGGCCATGACAATCGCCACGGTACCATCATCGATGAAAGCTGCGTCCGGAAACACTACCGTCCAGCCGGGAATTATCAGGTTTCCAAGATTGATATTACTTCGAAACAGCCATAACAGGGCCATAATGGAAAACAAAACCAGAACCACCTTCTCTTCGTAACTGCAGGCTTTCAACCGGGCGTATTCAATTTCAAAAATTTCCCGGTCAGCCTTAAATGTTTCTTTCCGTGGAACAAACAGTAATATCAGAAACAGCCAGGCTACACCCAGAAATAAAAGAGCGAAGGGCAAAGCAAAAATAAACCAGTCAGCAAAAGTAATTTCCGGGGCATCGGGGAAATATATCTGGAAAATCCGCAAAAAAGCCAGGTTGGGAGGCGTGCCAATTAAAGTGGCCATACCACCTATTGAAGCCGCATAGGCGATACCTATCAATAAGGCTACCGAAAAACGGCTGACTATCAGATGGTCGAAATTATCTTTCAGCTTGGTAATAACCGCCATGGCGATGGGAATCATCATCATCGCAACGGCGGTATTGGAAATCCACATCGACAAAAAAGCTGTAGCTACCATAAAGCCAAGCAGGATTTTTTTGGGGCTGACCCCGATAAGTAATATGATTTTTAAAGCGATACGTCGATGAAGATTCCAGCGTTGCATGGCCAGAGCCATGATAAAGCCGCCGATAAAAAGAAAAATAACATTATTAAAATACATACCAGCAACATCTTTACCGTTCATGATACCCAAAAGTGGGAAAAGAGCTACCGGTATAAGAGCCGTAGACGGAATAGGAATTGCCTCTGAAATCCACCAGACCGACATGATAACCGCCACCGCCGCCGTGCGTGTTACGAGAGGATTACCGGGACTCAGGTCGGTAAAGAATAATATAATCAAACCCAGCAGAGGACCGACAATCAGACCGATCGTTTGTCTTTTTAACAAGTATTTCACGTAAGAAAATAATGACATAGACAAAATCCGTTATTTTGTTCATAATTAAACAATCAAAAACCAATCACAAGTTTTAACTATATTTAGACTTAGATAAAAAAACTGACCCTTCAAGAAAACTTATAAAGATTATTAATGTCACCCATAAAAATTATTCTATTTTTTTATTTGTCCCTTTTATATTGACATCGGGGATACTTTTTATTATACTTAAACCGTGAAAAGGCAATTAGTTACGGACCTCTAAAGACTGGTTGACAACTTTTATCCGCCGATATCACATTTTTGATATTCAAGCGGATATTTTTTTGAAAGCTGATAGATTAAAGTAAATTACGGTCTTAGAAAAAAAATTGTACTCATCATGTTCATATTGTCGATAAGACAGATATGACTTCATTAGAATAAGAGGATTTTTATGAAAGCCAGGCTCCTGGGGGAAATAATTATCGGTTTTTTCCTGATAACTACCGGTCTTTCAGCTCAGGTAAGTATTTCCGGTCAGCCGGTCAGTTTTTCCCGGGTAACAAAAGCCACGGTTCAAGAAGTGACCATGCCCGACGTTGACCACCAGGCATTACTGGCGGAAGACGCCCTTGAACCGAAGGAGATGCCTTTTCGCTTCGGTTATGCTTTTGATGTTGATTATAATCTGGATAATTCCGGGACCTGGGAACAACTGGACGACGGCAGCCGGCTCTGGCGCCTGCGCATCGCCAGCCCCGGCGCTTTTTCCATAAATATTATCTATGACCGTTTCAGGTTACCCGACGGTGCCAAGTTTTACGTATATAACGAAAACCAAACCCATATTCTGGGAGCTTTTACTTCTCAAAACAATAAGGACCACGGTCAGTTCGCCACGGCTCCGGTGAAAGGCGAGGTATGTATTCTCGAATACGAAGAACCTCCGGACGCGGCATTCCCCGGTGAAATAAGCCTGAAAAATATTGTCCATGCTTATAAAAACCTGTTCGATTTCGACGTTGTCAAGGACGCCGTTACTTTCGGTGAATCAGGCGCCTGCAACAACAATGTCAACTGTCCCGTAGGGCTACCCTGGCAGAACGAGAAACGGTCAATAGCCATGATTCTCACTCAGAGCGGTCAACGTATCTGTTCCGGCGCCCTTATCAACAACGCTCGCCAGGACCTGACGCCGTATTTTTTAACCGCGGAACACTGTCTGGGTGGTGAGGAAACCTGGATTTTCATGTTCAACTATGAAAGCCCCTCGTGTACCAATATCGATGGTCCTACATATATGACCACTTCCGGCTCAACTTTACGGGCCAATAACAGTTACTCCGATTTTGCCCTGCTGGAGCTGGACGAAACCCCGCCCGATTCCTTTAACGTGTTTTATGCCGGCTGGTCGATAGAAAACACGGCCACCGATAGTTCCGTCTGTATCCACCACCCCTCGGGAGACATCAAGAAAATTACTTTTGATTATGATTCCCTGACAAGTTCCAGTTATGCCGGCGCTCCCGGATCCGGTGACAGTCACTGGCGTGTCGGACAATGGGAAGATGGAACAACCGAAGGCGGTTCTTCCGGGGCGCCCCTCTTTGATAAAAACCATCGTATTATCGGTCAACTTCACGGCGGCTATGCCTCCTGCGAAAATATCGCCCCGGACTGGTTCGGTAAATTTGCCGTCTCCTGGGATTATGGCAGTTCCTCATCGAGCCGTTTGCGCGACTGGCTGGACCCCGACAACACCGGCATTGTGAAACTTAACGGCCGTTTCCCCTCCGGTTTACTAATCATGGTCACCCCGCTGGAAGACACCAAGGACAGTCTGAACGATTATGAAGTCACCTGTGAGATTATCTCCCAATCAGCCCTGGTTTTCGATTCCCTTCTACTGCGCTATCAAATCGACGACGACTGGTCGTTCGATATCCTTGAGATGGACGGTGATTCGACTCATTTTCACGCCTATATTCCCGCGCAACCACCGGGCACCGTTATCTTTTATTATGTCTATGCCCGCAACATCGAAGATGAATTTGATTCCAGCAATACCTACTACTTTCGAGTCATCGATTATGATGTAACCCTGGAACCGGTTTCCGCCACTCAAAGCGGGTACGGTTACGATACCCTCCGGTACACGATGTCCGTCATTAATACCGGCGTTTACAGTGATAATTACCAGTTACTTTTCTCCGGTAACGACTGGCCGACCACCCTCCGGGACGAGACCGGAACATACGAGATTTCATCTTCCGGAATTATTCCCATAAACGACACTTTCACCTTCCTCGTCAACGTCGAAATCCCCGGCGACGAACTGATGAACATGACTGATTCAGTACTGATCGAAGCCATCTCGTTCGGTGATGACAGTATCAAGGCGACCTCGCTGCTGTTTTCCTTCTCCTCGGGCACCCCGGAGCGTTTCCCCTGGTTCGAGCCTTTCCTGGCTGATACTCTGAATACCGAAAGCTGGTCGTACAACAAGGGCGCGGATATCTCGTTTTTGGGATTGAACCCGCCGTCATCGCCCCGTTCTTTGCATCTGGACGGCGGCAACGATACGGTCATAACTTCCCCGATTAATTTATCCGGTCAGAGTACGGCCCTCTTATCCTATTTCTACCAGCGTTGCGGCGGTGGAGAACCGCCGGATGCCGGCGATGATCTGACCGTGCAGTACTTTAACGACCACAACGAGTGGGTCAATATCAGGGTTCATCTCGGCTCCGGACCGGTAATGTATCATTTTGAAGAGGTCAATTTCGGGTTGCCTTCGGAAGCCATGCATGACAACTTCCGCCTGCGTATTATCTCCAAAGGAACCTATGCCGGTTTTGACGACTGGTTCGTGGATAATATCCGTGTTGATTACCCCCCTGAAATAGATGTTACCCCATACCAGTTATCGGCTTATCTCGATTTATGGGATTCCACCTCGGAAAACCTTATTATTACCAACAATGGCCTGGGGGGGTTAAGTTACGATATTCAACTATTACCGTCGGAATCTTATAAAACCGGCGTATCCGTGGCTCAAACCGACCCCGAAACGATGGCACCCGCCCGAAGAAAATACCCCGACGGTTTCCATAATTACGAAGACATAAAAAGTTTCGACGACCCCCGGATCGGCTTTACGGTCGAAAAGGATGCCGGCGGTCCCGATGGTTACGGCTACACCTGGTGGGACTCGGATGACCCGCGCGGTCCGGTTTTCAACTGGCTTGATGTTTCGTCAACCGGAATCGATGTGGTGAATAGTCTCGGCGATGATGTTTCGGCCGGTCCGTTTGAAATCGGCTTCGAATTCCCATACTACAGCAGTACCTATACCAAACTTTATATCGGCTCCAATGGCATTATCGGTTTCACCGCTCAGGATATGGCTTCCCGTTTTAAAACCTCCATACCCGCAACCAGTACCCCAAACACTATTCTGGCCTGGCTGTGGGACGACCTTGACCCCACCAACGGTATTAATCACAACGCCCACGTATATTATGATACTACCGGTGAACGGTGTGTCATTCAGTTTGTCGATTACCCGGAATTCGGTGCCGAACTGGGCGATGTCGTCAGCGCCGAAGTTATTTTATACCCGGACGGTACAATTCTGTTTCAATATCTGGATATCGCCCCCGGATTTGACATCAGTTCCTGCGCCGTTGGTATTGAAAACCAGAACGGCACCGACGGACTCGAAGTTGCTTACCTGACTTCTTATCTGCACAATCAACTGGCGATTATTTTTTACCGCCCCTACCAGTGGCTGAAACTTGACCACCAGGCCAATTCCCTGAATCCCGGTGAAGCTGACACAATTATCTGCACCTTTACCAGCGACCTTCTCGACCCCGGAACCTATGAGGTCAACCTGACTGTTTACAGCAACGACCCCGATGTCTGGCGTAACCCCTGGACGGTTCCGGTAACGCTCACGGTTTCGGGGAATCTGCCTTTCGTCTGCGGTGATGTGAACAACAGCGGCGGCGACCCTGATATCTCCGACATTACCTACCTGATTGCCTACCTTTATCTCTCCGGCCCGCCACCGCCGATTCCGGCGGCCGCGGATGTCAACAGCTCAGGTGGTGACCCGGATATTTCCGATATTACCGCTATTATTTCGCTTTTATACCTGAACGGCCCGGATTTGAATTGTACTTATTAAAATATAACTTTAAGTGAGCCCATGAAATCAATATTTTGCTTATCGCTAATGCTTGTTACCGCGACTGTGATATCCCCGAATGCCGGAGAACTATATTTCGAATTCAATATTCAGTCCCGCCAGGAACTGATACAACTGACGAAAATGATTTCTATTGACAATGTTGACGGGCTTCGGGTCCGGGCATACGCCGGCGACTCCGAGTTTGTCGAATTTCAAAAACTCAATTATACCTGTAAAATACTTCCCCATCCCGGGACTCTCCTTTCTTCCCCTCGCATGGCTACAACCGCTCTGGCCGTGGCAACCTGGGACAGTTATCCCACTTACGACGCTTATGTGGCCATGATGTACGCTTTCGCTGATAATTATCCCGAAATATGCGCAATCGAAAATGCCGGTTATTCGGTACAGGGGCGGGAAATACTGTTTGTCAGGATTTCCGACAATGTCAACGATGAAGAGGATGAACCGGAAGTCATGTATACCAGCACCATGCATGGTGATGAAACCACCGGTTACATACTCATGCTGCGGTTAATAGATTCCCTTTTAACCGGCTACGGCGTTGACACCCGTATCACCAATATGGTCAACGAACTGGAAATCTGGATAAATCCGCTGGCCAATCCCGACGGTACTTATCATAGCGGCAACAACACGGTCGTGGGCGCCATCCGGGGTAACGCCAATTACGTGGATCTCAACCGCAATTTCCCCGACCCGGACGAAGGCCAGCACCCTGATGGCAAAGCCTGGCAACCCGAAACAATCGCCATGATGACTTTGGCCGGGGCGCATCGGTTTATCATTTCAGCCAACTTCCACGGCGGAGCCGAAGTCGTCAACTATCCCTGGGACACCTGGCTAAGGCGGCATCCCGATGACAGCTGGTTCCAGTATATCAGCCGCAAGTATGCCGACACCGCCCAGGCCAACAGCCCGGCCGGTTACATGGACTATCTAAACAACGGCATCACCAACGGCTGGGACTGGTACCCCGTCAGCGGCGGCCGTCAGGATTTTATGAACTTCTGGCACGGTTGCCGGGAAAACACCATCGAGCTGTCCGATACGAAATTGCTTCCCGAGAATCTTCTGCCCACCTACTGGGTTTATAACCGGGCCTCCCTGCTCACTTATTTGGAAAATGCTCTTTACGGAATTCGCGGCCTTGTTACGGACTTTGAAACCGGCGAACCCCTGGCGGCAACCATCAAAATACTGAATCACGACCAGGACAGTTCCGAGGTTTACACCGACTCCGATGTCGGCGATTATCACCGCATGCTCAAAGCCGGTACTTACGATATCCAGTTTTTGGCCGATAATTATATTCCTCAAACTGTGACCGATATCACTCTTACCGATACCTCGGTAGTGGTCATCAACACGGCTCTGCTGTCAGCCGCCTATGATACCGATAACGACGGCATTATCAACAGCGAGGACAATTGCCCGACGATTTACAACCCCTTACAGGAAGATACCGACAGCGACGGCGTCGGCGATGCCTGCGATAACTGCCCCGACTTATTCAATCCCAACCAGGTCGACAGCGACGGCGATAACGAGGGCGATGCCTGTGAATGTTGTGTGGAACTGACCGGAAACGCTGACTGCGATGAAAACGATATCGTCGATATTTCGGATATCACCCGCCTGATTGATTATCTCTATCTGAGTCACATCGAACTTTGTTGTCTCGAAGAAGCCAATACCAGCGGCGACGAAGAAAAAATCATCGATATCAGCGACATTACCGCTTTAATCAGTCATCTTTATATCGACCATAACCAGCTGCCGCCATGCCAGTCATTAATGCCCTGAACGTCATCCGGGGCGATGGCTCCGTAGTCATAAATCTCCAGCGATGAGACCGGTTTGACACGGTCTCGTTTTTTTATTATTATAATCGAACCATAATAGCTTGGTCCTGTTTAATAATATAAAGCACAAAAGGGCGGTAGAAAGGATATTATTACTTATGGCTTTTTTCGGTTCCCTGACGGAAAGGATTCTAAAGTAAATGAAAAACGCGGCCGAGAAAAATAATATGCCTTTTAATATCAAAGACTGCACGCTGATCAGCCGGATGGCCGGACTTGATACCGTCATGAACCTCAGAGAATTAAGGGATCGGGTACGAATATGCCCCAAAGAATCACTGTTTCATCATTTCTGTGAAACGGTAATCCGGCCGACTTTTGACGACCCCGAATTCAGAAACGATTTCGCCATCTGGGCGGCTCATAATCTTCGCGACCGGGTACTGGCCGAACGTCTGGGCATTCTCAACCCCTATACACTCGACGATTTTGAGCATCTACGGCTCCAGGTTCTCGATATAATCGATGAACGTCTCAGCGAACAAGCCTTCATCCCCTGGGCTCCCCGCGGTGAAGAATTTCAATTCATGCAGGCGGTAACAGTCGTCTTCGAAACCGGCCTTCAGCTGAAAAATCCCGATGACCTTGTCAGGACACTGCCCGCGATGAACTTAAGCTCCATATATTATCACTTTGTTGAAGCCAGAAGAAGAACGAAAGACCGTAAGGACGATTTCAGTACCTGGTTAATGGATTTTGAGGACGGTATTGAACCACTTTTAAAATCCCTGAAAAGTATCGACTTCTACTTTTTAACCCTGTCGGAGTTGAAACAGAAAATCATAAATGCCTTGCAAAAGGTATCTTAGGTGAATCCATAATGAAACGAACCTTACAGGATTACGAAGCTGTTTTCGGACAGAACGCCATCCACCAGTTAAAGCAGGTCAGCCGCGACCTGGTCGGCGCCAGGGTGGTGCACGTCAACTCCACCAGGGTCGGCGGCGGTGTGGCGGAAATTCTGACCTGGCTCGTTCCCTTCATGAACGAACTGGGACTGGAGGCTTCCTGGGAAGTGGTGACCGGTCCTCCGGATTTTTATCAAACTACCAAGACTTTCCATAACGGTCTGCAGGGTCGGGAAGTCATCCTGTCGCAATCGATGATAGCCACTTATGAACAGACCGTAGCCGACAACGCCGACCGTCTCCGCGCGAATCTTGAAGACGCCGACTTCGTATTCATTCATGACCCTCAACCGGCAAGGCTCCTTGAGCTGTGCCCCCATCGCAGGGGGAAATGGATCTGGCGTTGTCATGTGGACGTCAGTCATCCCAACCGGCGCGTCTGGAATTATCTGCGCGGCAAAGTCAGCCATTACGATGCTTCCATATTTTCTATGCCCCAGTTTGCCCAGCGGATGGAGCATCCGCAGTTTATCATCGCCCCCAGTATCGACCCCCTCAGCGAAAAAAACCGCGACCTGACTTCCGAGGAAATAAAGAATGTTTTTAAGAAACTGGGAATATCTCTCGAAGGCACGATTATCACCCAGGTTTCCCGTTTCGACCGGTTCAAAGACCCCATCGGAGTTATTAAAGCCTTCAACCTCCTAAATGGCGCTATCGAGGCGCAACTGCTTCTGGCCGGCGGAGGGGCCGCCGACGACCCTGAAGGTGCTGTGGTCCTGGAAGAGGTTAAAGATGCCGCCCGGAGCAACGACCGCATTCATATTCTTATGCTGCCCGGCGATGCTCATCTCACAATTAATGCCATTCAGCGTGCCTCGACGATTATAATGCAGAAATCTCTCCAGGAAGGTTTCGGCCTGACTGTAACTGAGGCGATGTGGAAAGGCAAACCGGTAATCGGCGGTAATGTCGGCGGAATAAAACTGCAGGTGCACAATCACCACACCGGCTACCTGGTGGACACCCCCGAGGGAGCTGCTTTACGTATCCGCGAGCTTCTTCGCCGACCAGAAAAAATCAATAGCATGGGAATGACCGCCCGGAAATTCGTAACCGAAAATTTCCTTTTGAATCGCCACTTAAGAGAATATTTAACCCTGATGCTGGGCCTTCGCCGGGGTCTGGCAAATCATTTAATCGCCAGTTAGTTTTTATTATGACCATAGCTCCGGACACCAGAAAAACCTTAGATACTTTTTTCAGGAAACTAAAAAACGCCCGCTCGCGGTTGCTGTTACTCGATTACGATGGTACACTGGCGCCGTTTCGCCCCGAAAGGGAACAGGCTGTGCCTTATTCGGGAGTTACAGAACGCCTGAAAGCCCTCATCGCTGCAAAAAACACCCGCCTCATAATCATCAGCGGCCGCTGGAGCCGTGACCTTAAACCGCTTCTTAAACTCGATGTCTACCCTGAAATCTGGGGCTGTCACGGCGCCGAAAGACTGTATCCCGACGGCACCTCGGATATTATTTCTCTTGAGGAAAAAACCATCAAGGGTTTGGTTATAGCCGATGAATGGGCGAAAAGTGAAGGTCTGGAGCATCTGGCAGAGAAAAAACCGACCAGCCTGGCATTTCACTGGCGGGGACAGAAACAAAACCTTATTGAAGTCACCCGTGGTAAAATAATAAGTCGCTGGCAGACCTCGGCTCCGAAATACGGACTGGCACTGCAGGAATTTGACGGCGGTCTGGAAATCCGCGCTGCCGATATCAATAAAGGCTATGCCGTTAAAACGCTCTTAAGGGAAACCCCGGTTGATGCGGCCATTGCTTACCTTGGTGACGACCTGACCGACGAGGATGCCTTTCTTGCCCTTAAGAACCGCAGCTTAAAAATACTGGTAAGACCACAATATCGGGATACCGCTGCCGATATCCACCTTGTTCCTCCTGAAGAATTATTGCTTTTTTTAGATAACTGGCTTAAAAATACCCGATAGGCTTAACGGGTATCGATGCCCTTGATAAAGGTATTCAATATTATATTTTTTTAAGTTTTGACAAAGAAGAAACATGTTTTTATTTTAAAATTATCGGCTCAAAGATAACTATGTGTTTATCAAATAAAAAATTAGTCGTGGTATCCAACCGTCTGCCGGTAGCTATCTACCAAGAGGGCGACCAATGGCATATCAAACCCAGCACCGGCGGACTGGTGACGGCCCTGGCACCTACCATGACCAGGACAAAGGGGATATGGCTCGGCTGGCCCGGTTGCAGCCCCGATGCCCCGGCAGAGAATCTTATAACCGAATACAATAAAAATCGTGATTACAGTCTGATTCCCATTCTTTTCACTCGGGAAGAGATAGAAAAATTTTATTTCGGTTTTTCCAATAATACTATCTGGCCGCTTTTTCATGACCTCCTCGGTCATTTTTCTTTCAGCCTGGACGAATGGCATAGTTATCTCGAGGTGAACCGTCGTTTCGCCGAGCTTATTGCCGGCGTTATCCGTCCCGACAGTTTCATCTGGATACATGATTATCACCTCCTTCTGGTGGGACATCTCCTCCGAGAAATGGGTGTCAGGCATTATCTAAATTTTTTCCTGCATATTCCCTTCCCCGGCTATGACCTGTACCGTCGCCTGCCCTGGAAACATGAAATCTTAAAAGCTATTCTTGATTATGACCATATCGGTTTCCAGACACCCAGCGACCGGCGCAATTTTATTCAATGCATCAAGTGGCTCATCCCGGAAGCCGTCCGGACCATGAACAAAAGACAATCCCTAATCTATTACAATCACCATCGCACCATACTGGGTTATTACCCCATCAGTATCGACTTCAATGAGTTCAACGAAGGCGCTAAAGCCCGGGAAGTAGCCGATGCCGCTTGGTTTTTACACGAAAACCTTAACAGCCGTATCCTGGTTCTAGGTCTTGACCGGCTTGATTACACCAAGGGCATTCCGAATCGCTTCCTGGCTTTTGAACGCCTGCTGGAAAAATATCCCGACACCATCGGTAATATCTCCCTGATACAAATAGTCGTTCCCAGCCGGACCAAAGTACCCGATTACATGAAACTTAAGACCGACCTGGATACCCTCACCGGTCGCATCAACAGCCGTTTCTCTAAGCATGGCTGGGTACCCATTCATTACCAGTTCCGGGAACTCGACCGCATCCAGCTCCTGGGACACTACCGGGCATGCGAGATTGCCCTGATAACACCCCTTCGGGACGGCATGAACCTTGTCGCCAAGGAATACTGCGCCAGCTCCATCGACAACAACGGCGTGCTGATTCTTTCCGAATTTGCAGGCGCCGCCGCTCAACTATCCCGCGGCGCTCTGATAGTCAATCCTTACGACCTGGAAAGTACTGCTGACGCCATCTATGCGGCGTTTACCATGCCCCCCGATGAACGCCGGCGACGGATGAAAATACTCCGTAGTGAAGTCAAGCGAAATGATGTCGCCCGATGGGTCAACTGGTTTATAAGCTCCGATATCAATTCTCTCCCGTCGGATGGATATTCCCCGGAAACAATTGACCGTCAAACTTTCTAATTTTTCGGCTTGACACACACCCTGTTTATTTTATCAGCGAATTTTCAAAAATTAGTTCATAAAGACTCCGGGCAATCAGCCGGTGACCCTCAGCCGTCGGATGGCAATGGTCGATAAAGAGGTGTTCCCCCCCGTTCTCGCGGAATATTTGCGGCAGGTCAAGAACAAAAACTTTATCAATACCTCTCAACTTATCCATCTCACGCCAGTAACTTTTTTTTATCCGTAACGAGAAATAATCGGCCTGCAGAGCCGAGTCGAGATAAATAAAGGCTTTCTCTTCGGATGAATCATAATGTCGCGGCTGTTTTAAATCCCGGGTAAGCAGATTAATGCCGACGTTATAAAGAAAGGGTGAACCCGCCGCTGTTTGACCAGCGTCATCAGCGACGTCTTTATGTTCCCGGCAGTAAATAAGGCGGGCTCTGACAAGATTACTGTCGGCTCTTGTAAAATCACCGCCTGCCCAGTAAGATACCCCCAGATTATTGTAAAGGACCGCATCGCTTGAGTCCCGCTCAAGTAGAGCTGCATAGTGAGCAATGGCTGCCGACGGCGACAGGCTGTCCGTATAAGCGGAAGCATATACCGCCCGGGTAAACTTATCGCCCTGACCGTAAAGATGCTTGAAAAGATTTTCATCAAGACAATATTTGATAGGTCGCCCCAGTATCGTTCTCATGCGTTCGGGCAGTATCAACCGGCTTTTCTGTCCGGTCACGTGAGAAAAAATTTTAAACTGCAAACCGGCCGGCCAGAGATAGGGCACCGGGGGTTTAATAATTACCAGGGGACAGTTTAACCGATGGCTCTGATGAACCAGCTGCTTTAAATTTTCTCCGAATTGCTCAGGTTCAACCCGGACTTTTAACAAATTTGTATCCACTGATGTTTTAAATAAATTATCAACCAGCAAGGAACGCAGCAACCGATAACCGGCCAGACGGCTCAAATACCGGCGCAATAAATTCATTTTCTGAGCCTGGAGAAGTTCCCTGTCGGATACGGGACCGGATACCGAAGCATCATTGTTACCGCAATAAACGATGACCAGATCGGGCTTATAACGACAGCCTTTTAGTTCCATAAAACGGACTATCTGCTCGCTGGTGTACCCCGAAACCGCGGCATTTATCAACTCGACTCGGCGGTCCGGCAACTCTAAAGCCAGATATGACCTCAACAAATCCCCGAAGGCTTGCCGATAGCTTTCAAGGCCTAATCCGACCGGGGAAGAATCCCCTAACAAAAGGATGCGAAAGATGTTGTTTTTTTTCTGAAGGTCAATGTCCTCCGCCAACAGATGTTCCCTGTTTGTCCGTATCAGAGGATTATCAAGATTGGCTTTGAAGCGCCACAGAAGGTCCGGGTCGGGTTCATGCCAGTCAAAAAGGGAACTGAAAAATTCGGTTTGCCAGCCCGAATTTTCAAAAACGTCCGTTTCATGCTTTTTCAGATAGCCTTCAAAAAGACTGGCTGAAAACTCAAATAAGCCAAAAAAAATACCAAAAACTATAATCGAAAAGATTATTTTCCTGAACATATAACTAATTTATTATCTTTAATTAGCTTTGGCAATCAATTTGCATGTGTATGCTGTTTTCTATTATATATCACAATAATTGACCGCTAAATATTTTTTTAACAAAAAAGGGGCGACAGTCGTGTCTTTTATGGAAACCGGCTGAAAACAGAAAGAACTATTGCCAATTTGACACGGACATTGTACCTTATTGAGGTAAACCTTTTGATTTATCGGAAATCATTATGATGTACCATGCGAAAAATAATCGCGTGCCGACACTGCTGATTATCACGGTGTACCTTATCACTTTCATTATCCCCGTGAATTTGTTTGCTCAGGAAGATTATTGCATTTATGACCGTAAAGCGCCCTCGCTGGAAAGCGCCCGGGAAAGTTTCCGCAATAAAAATTACGATTGCGCCCGCTGGGAAATTAACGACTTGCTCGAGCTTAAAAAAATTAAAACCGCTCAAAAAGCCGAGGCTCTGGTTCTGCTGGCTCAGGTTAATTACCTGTCGATTAGCGACAAGCAGAAAATGCGAAGTACTGTCAGGAAAAATCTCATTACCGCTTTTCGCACCTGCCCCGAATGGAAAGGTCCGCTGGAAATTCGAAGTTCTGAATTTTATAACCTGCTGAACGATTCCAAAGATATCGCCCGGAAACTGGAACCTTTACCCGTGGAGACCGACGAAGAAGAAGTAGATGAGACCGCACTTTTCGAAGAAAGCCCCAAAAAACCATGGTACAAAAAATGGTGGGTATTCGGAACCGGATTAGGTGTCATGGTCATGGCGGTGGCGTTGATAATCGGAGATGATGATAAAACGGAACCTGTCCCGATTCTCGATACTCTACCGTACTTTCCATCTTCTCCGTCGAGAAATAAATGAAAAAATCCGTGTTATATACCTTGAAAGGAACCTTTAACGTGAAAAGAAAATTTTTTCCGCTTTGTTTTATAATAGTGATATCTGCCTTTGTACAACCGGCCGCCCAGGCGCCCGGTACCTTCATGTATCAGGGCCGGCTGACCGATATCGCCGGCGAACCTGTGACCGATTCCCAGACGGTGGTTTTTACGATTTACCCCGATAGTGTCGAAGGTTTTCCTCTATGGACTGAAATCCTGACCGTGGTCCCCGATGTCGCGGGAGTATTCACGGTTGAACTGGGAACTAAAACACCTATAACCAGTGCTGTTTTTAATGGCCAGAAAAGGTACCTGGGGCTTAAAGTAGGTCTCGACCCGGAGATGAAACCCCGCCAGCTTTTATCCTCGGGCCCTTATTCTTTAAACACCGGCGAAGTAGGTGACAATTCCATAACCTCGGCTAAAATTGCCCCCGAGGCCGTCACCCATAGCGACCTTGCGGCCAACGCCGTTTATTCCGATAATGTCTTAAACGGTACTCTGACGGACCTTGACCTTTTAAACGAACCCGGCCTGGCCTTTAAGGTATCTTTACCGACAGCCACTTTTCGAAGTCTGCCGGCCGATACTTCAGTTCTCGATTCCCTCACCATCACGGTACCGGCCGCCGGCTTCATCCTTGTCTGGGCGCATACCAATGTGGCCGTCGACCATATCAACGGCATAACCGATGAAATCTATTTTCAGGTTGCTCCCTACCGCGATTCTATTCTAGCCAACAACAACGGTTTTGCCATGGTGGTACTGCCGGCGGAACTTCCTTCGCAAACCACCGGCTGGTACATTCAAAGCCTCGATTTTCACCGCCCCTTTTCGGTTACCTCCGCCGGTACCTATAAATATTTCTTTAACGCCTCGGTCCGCACCGGTTCCGGCAACAATGACTGTTTTTACAATTTGCAGCTGACAGCGATGTATTTCCCTACTTATTACGGCGACATTCCGATTCCTTCACCGGGAGAATCGTACACGGATGACAACTTGGATCAGGAGAAAACTGAAGAAAAAAATTAGCGCCCCCGGCACGGATATATATGATTAAGCGGTAAGATGATGAACGAAGTCACGATAAAAAGACGCCTTATTACCACCCTGACTATTTTTATTATCCTCAACGGCGGGGTCTTGTGGCATGGTTCGCTTTTCGGACAGTCGTCCAGCGACAATTATATATTACAGGTGGGAAATGTTGTCTGGGGAGGCGGGTATTCAACTTCTGAAGAACGGGTTATCACCGGCAATATCCCTTACCAGGGAGCCGGCCATTCATCAGCTAAAAATCGTGTTATCACCGGTGGTGTTATGGCTTCGATTTACAGCAACGGCAACACCTTTCTGGCCTCTTATCTGGGGCATGAAATCGACACTGTCGAAATCCGCGACCGGCGGATGGAGGTAATCTTCGGCGGCGATACAGGAACTGTCACCGGTACTCTTTTCTATCGCTTTTGCGGCCAACAACAATATACCAACGTTGCCTTATTCCCCTCCACCGGCGATACTCTCTATTACGACCTGAGTGCCGACCTGATAAACCTTCGAGGACTGGAATTTTATTTTACAATTACCCGTAATCAAAAAACCATCCGTCTGGGCGACTCAACTAACCCGGGCATATTTATCACCGAACTGACCAACACCCAGGGACAATGTCCCGTATCGCTGCCGGAAACGACTTACGCCATGGTCAGTATTCCAATTGATATCGTCAATGAAAACCAAGTTAACGACGTATTTCCCGATGACCTGGGACCACCCGACCTTACCCGGTGGCGTCTGGGATATTACGAAAGTATCAATGATACGATTTTTGAATATCCTGACTTACCCGTCGTCGTCCCGGGACGGGCTTACTGGCTTATCATGCGTTATCCCGAAAGCTTCGGTGCCGCCGGTTACACCGTCATGCCTGATTTTACCTACCTGAATAACCAATACTATCGCATGCCGCTCACGCAGGGCTGGAATCAGATCGCCAATCCGTTCGCATTCCCGATCCGCTGGCAGGAAATCCTTTTTAACTATAACGGCTCGGTGATCGGTCATGACACCCTCATCATTGACAGAATCGCCTATTTCTTCAACGGTTATGCTTATACTTCAGCCTCTATTCTCCAACCCTGGGGGGGATTCTTTATCTATGCTAAAAAACCCGGGGTCGAAATCATGTTTCCCTACCGTGAAGCCCCCGATGAAAAAAAACTGGAACCTTCCGGCCTTGCGTTGTCCGAACCGGCGGCTATGGACTGGATGTTACACTTCCAACTCAAAGCGGATGGTTTTGTAGATGACGGCAATTTTATCGGTACCCATCCCGATGCCACCTCCGGCTCTGACTGGTTTGACCTGGCTGATCCTCCCCCGCCGGGAGGACCGCGCCTGTCTTTCGAACTTCCCGATAAAGTTCCCCCCTTAAGGCGGGTTGATATCCGTCCGCCGGTCGAAGACGGGACAATCTGGAACCTGTGTCTAACCAGTCCCAGAGGCGGTTATCTCAGCATAAGCGAACGACAGAGTTTGCCGGAAAATCTTCAGGCCTGGCTGGTGCTGGAACCGGGGACAATTATCCCCCTGTTACGGGACACTACCATTTTTGTCTCCAGCGATGTTCACACGGCCAGGCTCTTTATCGGAAACAGTAATTATATCCGAAACGAAATGAATTCTTTATTGCCCGAAGATTATACCTTATATCAGAATTATCCCAATCCTTTCAACCCGGAAACAACCATCCGTTTCGCCCTGCCCGCCGCCGGACATGTCAAGCTGGACATTCTTAATATCCTGGGACAGAAGGTAACGACTCTGCTTGACCGCGATATGCCGGCAGGAATCAGCAATGTCGTCTGGGACGGTACCAGCGGGACAGGCCAAAGCGTGGCTACGGGGATATATTTTTATCGTCTGACCAGCGGCTCTTTCACGCAATCCAAAAAGATGATTTTATTGAAGTAATAACCTGACGGTTTATACTGATTATATACTTCAGAGATATTGTCAGGAGCCCAGAGCTCTAGAGTGTCAAGACATGTTAATATGTTCCATCAGGTCTTGCGCGCCGAAGGCGAGGGTGACCTGACGGTTTCTTAATCGGCACATGTCCACATGCCCCAGAAAAAAAGTGTCAAAACCACAAGGGTTTTGACCTACAAAAAGAAAAATGTGTCGAAAGTCTTTGACATCTCGACCTACAAAAAACTAAATGCAGTCAAGAATAAATCCCCACAAAAAAACCCGTCTTACACAGGCGGGTTTTTTTATTTCTATCGCAGAGGTGTTTAGTTCAGGTAAGCACGCAGAGAGCGGCTGCGCGAGGCATGGCGCAAACGGCGGATAGCTTTCTCCTTTATCTGGCGAACCCGCTCGCGGGTCAGCGAGAAACGCGCGCCGATTTCTTCGAGCGTCAGCGCCTTCTCATGGTTCAAACCGAAATAAAGATTGATGACCTCGGCTTCACGGGGCGTCAGCGTGTCCAGCGCCTTCTCGATTTCCACCCGGAGCGAATAGCTTAACAGCGCTTCGTCCGGCGACGGCTGGAATTCATCCTCCAGAACGTCGATAAGCGAGTTATCCTCGGAAACCGAAAAGGGGGCATCCAGCGACAGGTGCGAGTTGGATATTTTCAGCGTATCCGATACCTCGCCCTCGGAAAGCTCGAGCTCCTGGGCTATTTCCTGCGGGGACGGTTCGCGTCCCAATCCCTGTTCGAGCCGGCTGGAAATCTTGCCGATTTTATGCAAGGTTCCCACCCGGTTTAAAGGCAGTCGGACAATCCGGCTCTGCTCGGCCAGCGCCTGCAGAATCGCCTGTCTGATCCACCACACGGCATAACTGATAAACTTAAAACCACGGGTTTCGTCAAACCTCTTGGCCGCCTTGATAAGGCCGATATTGCCTTCGTTTATTAAATCGGCCAGGGACAAACCCTGATTTTGATACTGCTTGGCCACCGATACGACAAAACGCAGATTGGCTTTGGTTAATTTCTCCAGGGCCTTCATGTCGCCCTGCTTTATCTTTCGAGCCAGCCGCACTTCCTCGTCGGCGGTAATTAGAGGTGTTTCGCCTATTTCCCGAAGATAGAGGTCCAGCGACCTATCTTCGTCACGGTACTTTAACGATTGTTTAGCCACTTATAGACTAACTCCCCTGTTAAATGATTGAATCATAAATACGACTCCGGTGAGTCTCCTAACCCCATTTTTTAAAGTCAACCTCAAGGCCGTATCACCTTCCTGGCAATGGAGCCGTTGGGTTCTTGAACGATAAGAGAAATACGATTTTCTCCGGATAATTTTTTAGCCAGTTCTTTCAATTCGTTTACGGACGTTACCTGTTCTTTATTTATCTGCATGATAATCGTGCCCTCGGTAATCGACGCCCGGTCAGCCGGGGTGCCGGGGTAAACCCGGACGACATATAAACCGGGGACATGCTTGATATCAATCTGCCGCGCGATTTCGGGAGTAAACCCGATAGTTTCCATGCCAAGCCATTCCTCCATCGCCACCTCGCGGGAATCATCCGGCGTCGAATGCGAAGCCATGAAAGTATCCCGGTCAACCACGGTGGTGTATAAAGTCATTTCTTCGCCCCCGCGAACAATTTCAACCGGGACCTTTTCCCCATGCTTCACCGTCGTCACCAGCACCGAAAACTGGTTGACATTGAGGACTTCCGATTTATTGAAAGAGGTGACAATATCGCCTCTTCGCAAACCGGCCTGGTGCGCCGGGGAATCGCTGAATACCGAATCGATGACAATTCCCTTGACGGCTTTTAGACCCTGTCTTTTGGCCTCACGTTCCGTCAGATTTGACAGCCAGACACCCAGCCAGCCGCGGCTGACTTTACCGGAGGCAATTAAATCCGGAACAATCGCCCGCGCCAGGTTGATGGGAATGGCGAAACCGATCCCCACCGAGCTGCCGGTCGGACTCGAAATTGCTGCATTAACACCGATACATTCACCCCGCAAATTAAGCAGCGGTCCGCCCGAATTACCCGGATTAATCGAGGCGTCGGTCTGGATATAATTCTGGTACAGAGGGGTTTCACGGCCAAAACGAAGATTCGAACGCCCTTTGGCGGATATCACCCCCACCGTCACGGTTCGGTCAAGACCCACCTGCGGAAAGGGGTTACCGATGGCAATAGCCCAATCACCGACTTTAATAGCCTCCGAATCACCAAACGGGATAGCCACAATTTTTTCCTCGGGTTCTACTTTCAAAACCGCCAGGTCCGTCTGCGGGTCACTGCCCACCACCCGGGCGGTATATTCGTAACCGGTAGCCGTACGCACTGTAACATCGACCGCCCCATTAACAACATGGTTATTGGTGAGAATGTAACCGTCCTCGCGGAAGAAAAACCCGGACCCGGACGATGTCGAATACCGTACCCCCTGATACCACCAGGGTAAATTAACATCCTCAGAACGGGCGGAAATATTCACCACGGCATTCTGAACGTGGTCAACAACACTGACAAAGGGCGATTCATAACTGCCGTCGCTGTATTGCACCACCGGATACCCCCCTGTAGATGAAGAAGGGCGCACTTCCGCCGCCGTGTGCGAAGGTAGATTAAGGTTGGTCGCAACCTGGTTAACTATATTTAAAATTACGACGGCAACCAGCCCCAAAGTTAAATATCCAAGACCCCTGCTTTGTTTTTTCTTGTCAGGGAAAAACTTTTCTTCCAAGTGTCCTCTCCAACAGATTTAGCCAAGAATTATAATAAAAATTTTTCCTAATGTCAAGAGCTAATATTATAACGCCATAAAGTACCCATTGATTCAAATTATTTGTTATATTATACGGATTTTCCCGCCAGAATATTCCCTTGAAAACGGCGTTTTTATAACTTCAGGTATGTTATTGACTTTCCCGAAAAAACCTCCTATGTTTGACTCACTTATGAGCTCCGAATTCGACTTGAAAAAAGATATTATCCGGTTCGGACAACAATTGGCCGAAAAGCAGATGGTGGCCGGTTCCGACGGTAATATTTCCGCCCGTATCGACGAGACACAAATTGTCATCACTCCCTCCGGTTTCGCCAAAGGCCGGCTTGAAATCGACGACCTGGTGGTGGTGGATATGAGCGGCCGGGTAATTAAGGGGAAGTATCAGCCTTCTTCTGAAATGGCCATGCATCTTTTTGCTTATCAGAAGCGACCGGATATTGGCGCTTGCATTCACGCCCACCCGCCTTATGCCACCGCATTTGCCGTTGCGGGTGTGAAGCTTGAAAGTGACATTTTACCCGAAGTAGTGGTTTTTGTCGGCGACATCCCCTTAACCGCTTACGCCCCACCGGGTACTGAGGCCGTACCAAAAGCCCTGGCTCCGTTTATCGAAAAAAATAATGCCTTTTTACTTAGCAATCATGGCCTTTTAACGATTGGCCGTTCCCTTACGGAAGCTTATAACCGCCATGAGACGGTCGAGCAATATGCCCGGATAATCCATCTGGCAAGGCAGTTGAGTCCCGATATAAGACATATCCCTTCCGCTGATTATGAACGTCTGGTGGTATTACAGCGTCAACTGGCAGCAAAAAAGTTCGAGGATGATTAATATTCAAGTATGAGAAATAAAAAAATCATAATAGACAAAGCCGACCGTCTCCATCAGATGCCGCCGGACATACTCTCCTTTATCCAGACCGAGACTATTCGCCCCTTTCTTAAAAAACCGGAGTTAATCGACCTGGCTACATTCCGATGGCCGGTGGCTTTCGACTCCTTCAGTACTCCGGATATTAAAGAAATGCAGCCGGCTTCCCCTGAACAGATTAACAATCTCAAGGAAGAGTTGCTCAGCTGGCTGGCGGTCAATCAACATATCAAATTAAAAAATACCAGGGAAATTTTCATTGGCGGCGGAATACGAAGTCTCCTTTTCAACCTGGCTTTGAGTTTCCTGGAAAATAACGACATTGCTTTTGTCCCGGAACTGGGCTTGCCCCTGTACCGGAAAATAGTTACCGCCTGCGGCGGAGAACCGATAAGTTATTCAATGTCAGCCAAAAACAACTGGTCGCCGGGTTTTGAACGCCTGAATACCCACCTGGGCCGGGTCGCCCGCGTCCTGTTTATTAATTCACCTCATAATCCCACCGGATTTGAACTGAACGAAAAAGAAATGGCGGAATTAGCCTGGCTGGCCGGCCGGGAAAATCTCCTTCTGGTCAACGATGCCGCCTATCAGTCCATTCCCGAAAGAAAACCGGTTTCCTTGCTTTCCGTTGCCGGCGGTCGTAAAGTAGGCGTCGAGGTTTATTCTTTCAGTTACCTGTTTGGCCTGCCGCCTTTACCGTTCGGATTTATGGCCGGTAATTATGAAGTCATCAACGCCGTCAAACAAGCCGCGGGCCTGTTGCCGTCCTTTATCCCGGTTTATTATATCAATCTGGCATTACAGGCCATCCGCAAATACCCCTCGGAATCCCTGAAAAAAACCCGCAAGCTCATATCCCGGGGTCTTTCGGAAGCTAATAAGTTTCTCAACGTCTTATCTCTGGAAAAAGTCAGTACTGAAACGGTTCCCTTTATCTGGGCCGAAATATCTAAAAGGGAACAAAACAGTACGGTTACCGCCCGGCAATTGTACCGCCGCTACCGTATTCTCGTAGCTCCCGGAACCTCTTTCGGTGACAGCGGCCAGGAATACCTACGTTTATCGTTAACCGCCGAGCCGGAGCTATATACTGCCGCCGCCGAAAGGTTGAAAAGAAAAAAAATAAAAATACTGAAAAAGAAAGAAACTTGATGAAAGATGTTATCCGTCTGATTGGCATGCCGTTTTACGGATACCACGGGGTGACCGCCGCCGAGAAGGAAACCGGCCGCATTTTTGAAGTGGACTGTGAGCTCGGGCTGGATTTGGCTTCCGCCGGGCAAAGTGACCAGCTAACGGATACCATCGATTATTATGAAGTCTATAAGATTATAAAGGACAACGTTGAAGGTACGGCTTTTTCCCTTCTGGAAGGTCTGGCCAACCGCCTGGCTTCCATTATCCTTGACAAATTCCCGATTTATCGGGTAACTTTAAAAGTTCGCAAGTTAAACCCCCCGGTCGCGGGACTGGCAAAATATATCGAGGTCGAGGTAACTCGATTCCAAGGAGATACCGATAAACTTACTGAAAGTAAGTAAATTATTACCAAGGAGAAAAAAATGGCCGAAACCGTTTACATCCTTCTCGGTTCCAACCTGGGCGACCGTGAAAAAAACCTCCAAACCGCCCTGTCGAAACTGGAAATCCTCGAAGGTTTCGAGGTCGTGGCGACCTCTTCGATGTACATAACCGAAGCTTATGAAATGCCCGAAAACACCCCCAATTTCCTAAACCAGGTGGTTAAAGGAGATTATAAATATACTCCCCGGGAATTATTAAACGCCCTGGAACTGATTGAAAAAAAACTGGGCCGGACCGGCAAAGGGAAAAATGTCTCCCGGATAATCGACCTTGATATCCTGTTTTTCGGGGAGCAGGTTATTGTATCCGATAACCTGATGGTGCCGCATCCGAAGGTACTTAACCGCCCGTTTGCTTTGGTACCTCTAGTTGAAATCGACCCGCAATTTGTCCACCCGGTCACCGGGAAACCGGTGGTTGATTTTTTAAACGAACGAGACCGCCAGAAAGTAATACTGTATAAGGACTATGTCGCCCGAAATATCTGAACCCAATTATATTGCCGTCGAAGGCGTGATAGGGGTAGGCAAAACAACTTTTGCCGGAATGCTGGCCGAACGCCTTGAAGCCGAACTTCTCAATGAAGAGGTTGTCGAGAATCCCTTCCTGGTCGATTATTACAAACATCCCAAACGCTTTGCCTTCGCCTGCCAGCTTTATTTTTTAATTTCCCGTTTCCAGCAGCAACAACAACTCATGGTCCGGGACCTTTTCGCCCAGCGCATTGTCGCTGACTATCTTTTCGCCAAGGATGCTATCTTTGCCTCGGTTACCCTCTCCGAACGAGAACTGGCCCTGTATAATAAAATTGCCCCCATCCTGGCCCGCGATGTCCCCCCGCCGGATCTGGTCATCTACCTGCAGGCAGGCACCAATATCCTGCTGGAACGAATTCGCAAACGTAATTTTACTTTTGAAAAACCTATTGATTTCGAATATATCGAAGGTTTGAACAAGGCCTATGATTACTTCTTCTTTCACTATACGGATACCCCCCTGCTGGTGGTTAAAACCGATGAGATCGATTTCGTCAACAATCCGAAACACTTTGACGATTTAATTGAACAGATTAAAAAGCCGGTTTCGGGGAAAAAATATTATGTCCCAGCCGGTAATCTCATAGAAAAATAAGCACTATGTCAACTATCAAAGATAACAAAAAAAATACTACCCATACCTTCATGGCAAAAAAAAAGAGCGGTGAAAAGATAACCGTTCTTACGGCTTATGATTATTTCACCGCCAAACTTCTTGACCGGGCCGGGATAGATTCCCTTCTGGTGGGTGATTCGGCGGGCAATGTCATCCACGGTTTTGAAAACACCCTGCCGGTAACGATGGATATGATGGTTGTTCATACGGCCGCAGTGGCGAGGGGTGCCTCTCGGGCGCTGATAATAGCCGATATGCCTTTTCTTTCTTTCCAGCCGTCACTTAAGACCGCCATAAAAAACGCCGGCCGCTTTCTCAAGGAAGCTGGCGCTGAAGCGGTAAAAATCGAAGGCGGGCTGGAAATGATACCCACCATTAAAAGGCTGATTGAATGCGGTATCCCCGTAATGGGACATATCGGTCTTACACCCCAGTCAATCCATCGTTTCGGCGGTCCCAAAATCCAAGGCAAGAAAGACTGGTCACGGGCTTATCTCATGGAATCAGCCCTGGCTTTAGAAGAAGCCGGTTGTTTTTCGATGGTCCTGGAACTACTTGATACCGAACTGGCCAACGAAATTACCAGGAATTTAAAACGGGCGGCGACTATCGGAATCGGCGCCGGGCCCGGTTGTGACGGCCAGGTACTGGTGATAAATGATATCCTGGGCTTGCGTGAAGAAGGCTTTAAACCCAAATTCCTTCGCGAATACGCCAACCTGACACCGTTAATTATCGAGGCGGTGCAAAGGTATATTGAAGATGTCAGGGAAGGCCGTTACCCCAAAGAAGAAGAATCGTACTGATTCTTTACTGTTGTATAATTTAAAAGGATTCTCAAGAATACTAAAGGTTACTTGAAAGTACCTGTAAAATACAGTACGGTAGCTATTACTATTATCAGCCCGGCACCAAAAAGAAGATATGCCCAGAGTGGCAGTTTCCCGGTGGAAGATTCCGGTACCACGGGAATATGAGCCTGGGCATTAGCCCGTTTACGGCGACTTTCGAAATCATCCCAGTCAAGGAGAAATTCTTCACAGGTTTTATAGCGGAAAGGCACTCTGATAGCCAGGAGCTTGCTCAGCATGGTAGCGACATCTTCCGGCAAATCCATCCTGACATCATCTAAAAGAAGATTATCTCCGGCATCATACTGGGGATTTCGACCGGTCACCAGCTGATGAAAAATAACCCCCATTCCATAAATATCACCCTGGCGGGATATTTTCCTTTCCGGCGGACTGTACCAGTTTTTCTTTTGAGGTGCGTCATAGTGTATCGGCATGCCAAAATCGGAGAGTTTGACATTTTCTTCGACATCGAAAAGAATATTGGAAGGACGGAGATTGCCGTGAACAATATTATTTTTATGGGCAAAATCAAGGCCCAGAGCGACCTGTAATATGATATCCGCCGCTTTGTGCCATTCATACTTGCGGACCATCCGGTCGGCCAACGAACCACCCGGAGCATATTCGCTTATCACCACGGTTGACTTGTTATCGCCTCCGGAACCGAATATATTGATAATATTTTTATGTTTCAGGGTGCTTAACAGTTTGGCTTCTTTGCGACCGGCCTCTCCCTTGTTGTGCTTTTTGATGATATACAGACGCTTATTGATTTTGTTTTCTACCAGGATAGTCGAACTGAATTTGGTTTCCTTGATAGTATCAAGATAACGACACTTGCCGATGAATGATTCCGAACCATTCAGAGAATAATCCTCGGTACTCCTGGTATTATTACTTTTATTCATGGCGTTAAGGATATCATTTTTCAAATCCACCGCCGTCTGGTAACGTTCGGTCGGCTCCTGAGCCAGACAGCGCATGACAATATCGTCGAAAGCACTGTTTATGTTTTCATTGAGTTCCGAAGGCATTTTAAAACGCCCCATCGGCTTTTTACCGGTCAGTATTTCATAAAGGATGATGCCCATGGCGTAAATATCGGTGGTCTGGTCAACATTGGTGGAACTTATCTTCTGTTCCGGAGACATATAAGCCAGTGTGCCCATAATGACATCGGATGAAGTCACCTCACCTTCGGGTGTCCCCACAATCTGGGCAATGCCGAAATCCGCCACCCGGGGATTCCCCTGACGGTCAATGAGAATATTGGTAGGCTTAATATCCCGGTGGATAACGCCGTTTTTATGAGCATAATCCAGGGCTTTGCAGACCTGTACAATCATATCCAGTTTGGTTTCAAGGGGAATAGTGCCGTGTTCGATGACCTCACGAAGGGAGGTACCGTCGACATATTCCATTACAAAATAATACCGGTTCCCGGCTTTACCTTTATCAATAACATGTACGATATTGGGATGATTAAGCTTGGCTATAACCATGGATTCCCGTTCAAACCGCCTGACGATTTCCGGGTCGCTGGTTAATTTGGAAGCCAGGATCTTAATAGCGACATCGCGATTTAATGATTCCTGGCGCCCTTTGTAAATCTCGGCGATACCCCCCTGGCCAATTTTACCGGTCAGGATATAATCCCCGATTCTGACTTCTTTTCTTTTATCTTGAACTATTTCCGTCATTGCCGTTTTACCACAAAAAAACAGGGACAGCCAAAAGATGCTATCCCTGTTATAATCGGCAAGTGGCGTTAAATCATTTACTTAACCAGTATCATTTTTTTCGTGTCCGAACCTCTTTCATGTTCCAACCGGTAAAAATAGATCCCGCTGGGCTGACGGGAAGCGTCAAATTCCACTTTATGATTACCCGCCGTCATAATACCATCCACCAACGTGGCTACATTCTGACCAAGGATATTGAACACCTCAAGTTTGGTTTGACCCGAACTCGGCAGAGAAAACTCAATTGTGGTGGCCGGGTTGAATGGATTCGGATAATTCTGCTCCAGAGCAAACTCATTAGGTAACAATGAGTTATTGTCTTCGATTACAGCTGTTGGAATTACTACAACCACTTTACCGGGGACAAAGTCGGGGGTAAAAATAGCCGTCCCGGAGTTATCTGAAATATACACACCGGTTTGAATCCACTTATCAACTCCATTATAATTAACCTGTTCGGTACTTTCAATCTTGTCTATCACGATTGCCTGCGGAGCGGCTCCCGATGCCAGGGTAAAAAATAACTCAGCTATGATACCATTAGTGGTCGAAATGGTTTCGAGCGGCAGAGGGAATTGAACCGGAGCTAAATAAGTGATGATGACTTTCTTAGCCGCCTGGTCGATATAGGTTATGCCGTTGAAGTTGACCGGCTTTATTGAGCCTTCGTAAGACACGGAATCAAGCGTTAAATCACTGTTCAGGTAACTTAAGGGAATTGTCATGGCGGAAAAAGCCAGATTATTGTCACTGATTCTGACTTTAACTCCAAAGTGATTACCCGGTTTGGCACTGACCGAATCAACCGTAATTATTCCAGTATAGCTCTGAGCAGATACCAGAGAAGTAAAAATGAAAATTATTCCCAGAAATAACAATATCGTTTTTCTCATCAAATCACCCTTTCTTTCATATTAAATAAAGTCATATTAATTTCACTAAACATTAACTATTATACCTGAATGCAAACCCTATGCCACTGTTGTAGATAGTCTTTGAAACCCGGCAAACATAGGAGGATAGTTTGCCGCAAACCTTAAGTTGTTATCAGACAATAAAATGATGGCTCATGAGATTTGTATGAATTTAAAACAACGAAGTTACCATTAGAAGAAGGCTCCAAGCCGTCATAAAAGTTTGAACTAAAACATGCAATAGACTGCAGGAATAATAAAGGCGACCTGTTGAGGTCGCCTTCTTATAAAGGATGGTAAAGTTTTATTTCCAGTCGGTCTTGATATTAACAAACATCGTCTTATTGCGCCGCCAGACGAAAAAGATAACTTCGGAAGCTTTCTCCTGTTCCATTTCCGTCATGATATTATTGACATCAGTAACTGATGTAACCCTCTGACCACCGATACGCTGAATAATATCGCCGATTAAAAGACCGCCTATATTTGCCAGACCACCCATTTTAATTTCCGACACAACCGCTCCATACAATTCATCCTTGTCCATATTATAGTATAGATAATCAGAAAAAACCAGATTACGCACTTTGAATTCCAGGGCTTTATTTTCGTACTCTTCAGCTTCACTGGCGGCCAGGGGGCGGGATTCAAGCTGAGTAAACACTTTTAAAGAATCAACCCGGTTGTCAACGGGCCTGAGAACTGTAAATTCCACCCGGGCACCTTCTCCCATTTCCGAGATGCGCCGCTGGAATATCGGCAACAATTCCTCACGGTCAACCATCACCGGCTGACCATTAATCTCAATAATCATATCGCCCACCGCCAGACCGGCTTTATCGGCCGGAGAACCCTTGACCACTTCGTTAACAATAATCCCCCCAGGAACATTAATATTAAAAAAAGCGGCGATATCACTGGTCAACGACTGTAGGGTGATACCCAGCCAGGCGCGTTCGATTTCACCTTTCTGGGGGGGATGAGTAATAATTTTCTCAAGGCGTTCACCGGTGATAATACCCAGGAGAGGATAATCGAAGTCCGAAAAGGAATCCATGAACCCAATATCGCTGTCGGTCGAAGGATTTATCAACGAGCCCAGGACACCCACCGGAAGCAGGTTTTCATTGTACAATACCGAGGCAGTTTCCAGACCGCTGAAACCTACTGTCAGGGGAAAATCCTCCGGGGTTTTAATCAGGGAAGAGATCATGCCGACATCGGCGGCCAGAGGCGGGTCAACAAATTTGGGCAGCAGCATGTAAAGGGCTACCCAGTCGCCGACTTTAAATTTATAATTCTTAATGAAATTTACGCAGGTAAAAGAGGGTTCCGGCGAGGTTCCTCCCGGGACAACAATCTTCACCAGGCCCAGCTGGGTGAAATTATCCACCCCGATATACTCGCCTTCGTATTTAAGCCCGGTCAGAGTAGCCACCTCAATTTTGACAGGAGTGGTTTTAATGGTAACACCCGATAAGGCACTGAGAGGATTCTGGGTATCGAGAAAGGAACCGTCAAAAATAACCAACCCGTCTTGAGAGACGATTGTCCCCAGAACCCGCTGTTCCTGTTCGTTAGTTTGCATCCCGAAAGAAATTTCAATTTTCATATTCAGGATTACTGTATATTTTTCAATTTTGCCGCGCAGTTTATCAAAGTCGAAAGTCTGTGCCTTGGCCGAAGCGGCCAGGACCATGAGGAAACTAAACAGAAACGGGCCGGCTATCGAAACCAGCAGGCTTAAAGGTTTATTCTTCATTAAAAAACACTCCCTCTTTCTTATCGACATTCAAAAAGACCAGGCGGGTACTGCCCCCGCGTTTGACAGTCAGGAGAATCTTGTCAGCGGTAGTTGAAAGTTCATTGTAAAGCCGGATAAAGTCGGCAAGCTCCAGGATATCGTTTTTATTGATTTTTATAACAACATCGTTCCGCCTTAAACCGCCCAAGTCGGCCGGGCTGATATCCTTAACACCGGAGACAATGACTCCTGCGGAATCTTTTAACTGGTATTCAAGACGCATATGCCGGGTGAGGCCTTTGACAGCGAATCCCCAGGTGGGGCATTCGAAATCCTCACCCTGAAGTTCGCCCAGGGATTTGGT
Organism: uncultured Ignavibacteriales bacterium; assembly: GCA_964618515.1. Classification (GTDB taxonomy): domain Bacteria; phylum Zixibacteria; class MSB-5A5; order GN15; family FEB-12; genus JAFGNW01. Next base: position 37,854 of record CAZUAS010000012.1, read on the forward strand.
GATAATATTAAAATTGTAGGTCTCTTTGTCGCGCAGTACTTTTAAGGCTATTTCCGAGCCGGGTTTATGCCGGGCAATTTTGTTGTAGAAAGCCGGTAACTCCTCGACAAACCGGGCGGATACCGTTTCACCATCGACCTCCAGAATGACATCGCCGGCTTTCAGAAAAACCTCTTCAGCCGGGGAACCGGGGTCGACCGACGAAATCAACACGCCCTCGTTGGAACCGGTGCTAAAATAATTTTCCAGCTCCTGCAAGGCCTGGCAATGAACGCCAATCCAGCTGCGTTGTACCTCGCCCTGTTTCAGAATCGCTTCGGTGACTTCCTTGACAATATTAATGGGAATCGCAAAACCGATATTGTTGGCGAACATGGTTGCCCGCGAATTGATACCCACAATACGGCCTTCCAGATCAACCAGCGGTCCGCCGGAATTTCCGGGATTTATGGCGGCATCGGTTTGAATCCAGAGATTATACTGACCGGTACTCTCGCCGGTAGGCAGACGCACATCACTTGAAAAATATCGGTCCCGCGTGGAAATAACTCCGAACGAAACCGTTCGTGACAAAGACAGGGGCGAACCCATGGCCATCACATACTGGCCTACCTGGAGCGAGTCCGAATCACCAAACTCAGCCACGCTGATCTTGCCTTTATATTCATCAAGGAGAAGTTTCAGCACGGCGATATCCGTGGCCGGGTCGCCGCCCACATATCTGGCTGATACGATTTCCTTGTCGTTCAAAGTACAAATTATCCGTTCCGCCTTACCGGCCACATGATAATTTGTCACCACATAACCATCGGGATGAAAAATAACTCCGGAGCCGATAACGGCTTGTTTTTTCAGTTCCCCGGTATTGTAGTCTTTGATTACCGGCTGAATATGAACCAGGGCGGGCATAACTTTATCACGAGCTTTAAAAATCTTTTTCTGGACATTATTGTCATTGACCTGGGCACCGGTCGCCGCCGCTATCATAAGAAATACCATCAACAACTTGCGCGTCATCTTATCTCCTTAATTTACCTGGGCAAGTAATTATAACAAATGAAGGCAATATTAGTTCGGTTCTTTCTGTTCGATAAGCCATCATTATCTTTTGATTATACTTTTTTTTTATAATAATCGGCAAGCGGTATCTTCAACTCCATCTTTTATCCGGGGAATAATAAAAAAAACCGCCCGTCGGCGGTTTTTTCGTACTAATAGATGTTTATTTCATTTCCAGTAGATATCGATGGACCCGATACCGACTTCAAGCGACAGGTAAATACGGTCTTCCGCCTTATCAAAACCAGGGGATTGGTAGTGGTCATCATCAATTTCTTCGAGGTCTTCGTGGTGAAATTCAATCGATGAAAACATGCCCTCATCCGCTTCAATATCGACGGCGACTCCCCGGGGCAGAACTAAATCGACGGAACCAACCCCGACATCAATCGCTATCTCAGACTCGCCTTTATAATCGCCGCGCAAATCCAGATCACAGGAAGCCGCCCCGCAGGAGACTTTGAGATTATCGAAATTCGCATTACCCAGTCTCTCGACCTCCATCGACGAAGCGCCGATTTCTAAAACCAGCTCCCGCATCCTGACCGGGTTGACCTTCGTGAATTCGATTATTCCCGACGCCGCCCCGACCTTTAAAGTGAGAGCCGTGAGGGGAATACCGCCCAGGTCAATATCCGCTTCGCAGGCGCCCAGTTTAAAGGTCATTTCGCTGGCATATTGCGTGGAAAGGGTCAGGTCCCAGGTATTGTCGATTTTATCGCCATCATTATTTCTTTTCCTGAGGTTTACACTTTCGAGTACCAGGAAACCGATATTATTTTTTTTCGTATATTCGACATTGTAATCGATTTTCCTGGGGTTGTAAGAAATATCGAGAATAGCCGCTTCCTTGATACTTTCCGGGTGGATTACCAATTCCCCCAAACCAAATTCACAATCTATATCCAAGCGGTCAATCCCCTGAGCGTCGATTTTTTCGGTTACGTTTTCGATGCGCTGAGCTTTTACCGACCATGATAAAAGCATCACGAAAAATAATAAAAGAACCGATATTCTGCCTGTCCGCATAAACACCTCGCTTTCTTTTCATACTTTACGAAAAGGGAAGATTCTTTGTTTCACTACAAGTTATTACGGTTTTATTCTTCGGAAGAAAGAGGCCCTTTGCCGGAAGAAGTCTCGGAGTCGGGTTTTTCCGGCTTGAGCATCGAGGGTGTGATAACCGGAGGTTCTTTGGGAATCGGTGGCGGCGCCGGAGCCTGAAAAGGTTCCATGGCCATACGGTCCGCAAAACTGATATATTTACGAAAACCCCAACGCGTTAAAAAAGCCGCCCCGACACCACAGAAAACCGGGAAAGTCGAGAGGCCGATGGATACTACCAGGAAGAAAATCCCGAAACCGCGCTGTACCGGGGAGGCGGAATTGAAAAGGAGCGAAGTCAAAAACCACGGTAGCATGAGAGTAAAAATTCCCGTAAAAACACTGAAAAGAATACTCTTTTTTGTTCCCCAGACTTTTTTGGAAAAAACGTCCCCGAGCGTCTGGCCGAAAGATATGACACCAAATGCAATCGCCACGATATAAAGAAGCGGGACAAAAACCACCACCACCAGACCGACAATAGTGATTGCTACCAAAAGGGTAATAACCGGTATCAGAACCACGAGCAAAAAACCCAGCAGGTAGGTTTTTACCCGGTGGCCACACATACATTCCCTGAAATTATCGAGTTGTCGGGGCATCAACTGGACAACCAGAAAACCCATGATAATGAAGAAAGCGGTCACACAGATTATCACTACCAGGAAACCGTAAGGAAAAGACTTGACCGGAATATCAAAAGTGGAGGTGATATACTGTTTGCCCAGAACCCGGCCACCCTCTTTAATGTCGATTTCCGGAGCCTTGACATAACCGTCGACCTGGCCGGACTCGGTAACCACGACGCTTTGATTTATGGACTGGACATTACCTTTTACCCAGCCCTTAACCGTAACCCGACCGTAAGCCATGATATCACCGTTGACAAATTCATCGAACTTAACCAATACCGAACCTTTTTCATAGGGCTTAACTGTGCGTTCCTCGGTGCAACGGGTGGTAACCGGTTCAATAATGATTTCCGGCTTCAATTCTTCGTTGATTCGAGCCGGGACAAACACCCCGCTGTCAAAATCATAACTCCACAGGTTGCCCAGAGTATCATAAGCCAGAACGGCCTGGTTATTCAGTTTCAATTCATTGAAAATGATGTCGGCGTGATTAGACAGCCGGGTATCATTGTCCTGTGCAGACAACGACAGGGTCGCATAAAGACAGAAAAAGAAAAAAACCAATAACGTGATAAAACGAATATACCGCATTTACATCTTACATCCCATGTAAAATGTGTTAATTAAAACTGCGCCACCGTAACATCGCCCGTTAACGAAGACAAACTGATTTTCACCCCGCCGGTGCCGAATTCTCCAACCAGCTTATTGCGCGACATCGACTTTATCGAAACCGGGATTTCCGTCTTAATGTTGCCCATATCCGAAGCTATTTGCAGCATACCGGAAGCATTCTGTGGCACCATGAGGTGAATATGACCGCTTTCCGTCTGGATGAAACTATCTTTCAGGCAATTTAAACTGGTTTGAATATCCACACTGCCGGTGGTGGTGGTCAAATCGAGGGCGCCGCGCTCCTGGCGAATATTTATCCGGGCCGATGATGATTTTATCCGGATATCGCCTTCAATCCAGCTCAGGTCGATTTTACCCATCGGCTGACGGATTGTCACCGGGCCGAATAACAGTTCGCCCCTGGTTTCACCGGCGTTATTCTCGATTTTGACCTCTCCCTCGATACTGGCCAGTTCTATATCCGCAGCCGAGCTGTGAATACTGATATCCCCGCGCAGATAGCCGGCTTTAATCTTCCCGGAAGTATTACTGACCGAGACCCGGCAATTATGCGGAACCGTGATGACAAAATCGACACTGCCGTAAGAATCGGAACCGCCGGCTCCAAGTATTTTTTTCCAGAACGACGGACTGCGGTCGGTCATGCGAAGGTAGTTGGTATTAACGGTCACCCGGTCGCCCGTTTGTTTTATTTTCAGTTCAATATGGTCTGCCACCTGCGCCGCTTCATCCATATCCGTAGCCTTGACTTTCTTGACCGCTTCAATAATCAGGCGATTGGTGTCACTGCCGATTATGTCCACTTTTCCGTTAACATAATTCAACTCCAGTTCCAGCCGGTCGCCGACTTCGATAATCCTTTGAAAATCAAAGCGGTACTCCTTAGCGGAACCGGGAACCGCCAAAAGGAAAAAAAAGCAAAAAATCAATGTTTTTTCTATCAGCAATCTCAACATGTCAAGACTCCAACCAACCGCCCGGCGCTCAAATATTTTTAAGTTTCTTTTTCAGAAGCTCCCGGGCTCGAAAAATTCGGGCTTTTACCGTACCCACCGGTATACCCAGTAAATCGGCTATTTCTTCGTAAGATTTATCGTCTTTATGACGATAAACGATGACTTCGCGATATTTGGCCGGAAGGGAAGCGATAGCGGCTTCAATACTGAACCGCTGTTCCTTGTGCTCCAGGTCCCGCTCGGGATTGTAGGAATAATCAGCTACTTCCAGCTCCACTGTACCATCCCTGGTTTCCACCGGTTGGTCAAGAGATAATGCCTGGATCCGCTTTTTTCGAAGAAAATCTATCGAGGCATTGGCTGCAATTTTATACAACCAGGTGGAAAAGCGATACTCGGAACGGTAGGTGGCCAGGGAATTAAAAGCCTTCATAAACGTTTCCTGAACCAGATCCCGGGCGACATCGTCATTTTTGACGATTTTATTTATAATATGAAAAACCGCTGTCCGGTGTTTCGTAACCAGTTGCGTATAAGCTTTCTGGTCACCGTCGAGGGCTTCAGCTATCAATATGCCTTCATCGTCCTGCAAAACCAGCCTTTATTTGCATACGGTTATCGTTGTCTTACTGTTTCAAATTGCAACTGAAATATAAACAAACCAAGCTAAGATTTAAACTAAATTATTGCAATAAATATATTTCAAAACCCAGTGCCTGACCCGGTAAAACCTTCCGGGTTATCAACCGAACAGATACCAAACCGGTCTAGTATCATCGACGCGGTTCGATAATATATTCATGACAATTAATGTCTCCACCGGCAGGGAGTCAATTTTTATACAATTTTTAATTCCCCCGACTCCACCGAAGTGTTCGGGTCTTATTGAAAAAGGCGTTCCGGCCGTTAATAATATATTATTAAGGGTTGAACCATGCTGTACGATTATCCCGAATATTACGAAATCGCCTTTTCTTTCAGAAATATCGAAGAGGAAGCGGGATTTATAGTAACCTGCCTTAAAAAATACTCCGATATCCCCGTCAAATCGATTTTCGAAGTGGCCTGCGGTCATGCCCCGCACGCCGGTGAACTGGTTAAACGCGGTTACCGTTATGCCGGTCTGGATATCAACCGTAATATGCTTGATTATGCCGCTTTCAAATGGCGGTCACTGGTTCCCCCGGCGGAGTTTATCGAAGGCGATATGGTTAATTTCACTTATCCGAAGAAGGTCGATTTTGCTTTTGTCATGCTTGGTTCCCTCTACTTGAACAGCCTTGAAGACATGACCCGTCATTTTAACGCCATCGCCCGCATTCTCAATCCCGGGGGCCTGTATTTTCTCGACTGGTGCATTCAGTTCAATGACCCGATGGTGCCCCGTGCCCGGAACGACATCGTCATGGAAAAAAACGGTATTATGGTCGAATCCCGCTTCAATACCCGTCTGATTGATTCCGCCCGGCAGATGTACGAAGAAGTCTGGACAGTCAATATCGACGACCACGGCCGTCACAAGCGGTTTGAAATGATTGAACGCAACCGGGCTATTTTCCCGCAGGAATTTCTTCTTTTCCTGGAAAGCCGCACCGATTTTGACTTCGTCGGCTGGTGGCACGACTGGGATTTAAACCAGCCCATTGAAGGCCACAGTGATGTCAAACGCCCCTTGGTGCTGATTAAAAGAAAATAATTTGTTGTTTTTTCATTCAATTTAATCTATATAACAGCTTAATCTTGCAATTTTCGGGTGGAGGGCCTTTTATTGCGTTGGCGTTTATTAATCATCCTGATTTGCCTGTTAACAGTTTTTAACACCTGCTCCCTCTGTGCCGACAACCCCGTTTCCACATACGACTGGTCATTACAAAAGGACCTGTCTTTTTTCGTTAATTATCAATTCGATTCCATCCTTTATTATCACGGTTTAAAACCCCTTCGGGAAATTGACAATTACCACCTTTTATTCACCGATACCCCGGATGACAATACGCGCAAATCAGCCGGTGAGAAAAAATATATAATCGCCGATTCCCTGTCGGCGGTTTCCAACGAACGAGACCGCCTGTATCTCCAGGCTTATTTCAACTGGCTGTTGTTAGTCATCAAGGAAAAAGTAACTGACAAAAATTTATTTTACGCCGAAAACAGTCTTTATCGCAAATACTCCCACTCCTCTCACACCCGCCTGCTAAGAACAAGAATCAATAACTATTTCTCCGTCAGTACGTTTGAGCTTACCATGAATGCGGGATTGGG
>CAZUAS010000013.1:0-39433 GCA_964618515.1 uncultured Ignavibacteriales bacterium
CCCCCCCCCCCCCCCCCCCCCCCCCCCCCCCCCCCCCCCCCCCCCCCCCCGACCGTACAAGGTCTATCTTGATGATATGGTCATGTGACTCACAGCTTGAAGTAGGATTAAGTCTCGTTCCCACGGTCTCCGGGAGAAAGCATACCGGAGTGCTCTGCGTCCCCTTTTCCTTTAAATATACGCCGAGCATTGGAACATGGAGAAGGTCAAGCCTCAGGAAGGCATGACCTGACGGCTCTGTGCCGCCTGGTCAGAATTAAGTTGACATGGTATCTCACTCATTGTAAATATTGAAGTGGTAAGTTTTATTTACGAAAGGATTCGGTATGAAACTACCGTCAATCGCACAGATAGGAGCGGAGTATAAACGGATATTTCAGCGCTTTCCGTTGACGCTGGTCAGCGCTGTGATGGGAACCCTTGCGGCCATTATTCTTGTCGAACGTGAAGGTCACCCTGAACCATCGATTTTTTACAGTATTCTTCTGTCAACAATTCTGGCGCTTCCTTTGTTAACCGCCCTGAAACTGGCGGTCGAAAAGGAAAGCTCCGACACCGGCCGCAGCTGGACACTGCAGGTAATCGGCGTTGTTCTGCTCGTGGTGTATGCCCTTACTGTTCCAGCCGATCTGCCTCACGCGCCGCTGTTTCACCTCTTTCGTTTCTTTGCTTTCGTGATAGGATGTTGCTTTTTGCTGTCATTCCTGCCGTTCCAGCATAAGGGAGAGGTCAACGGCTTCTGGCATTTCAATCGAATCATCGTTTTTCGCCTGGCGCTGGCGGGAGCGTTTGCCATAGTTCTCTTTTCCGGCTTGGGATTGGCGCTGGCTGCACTTGATAATCTTTTCGGCATGGATATACCTCCGGAACGGTATTTCGAGCTCTGGATACTGATAATCGGCCTTTTTGTCGTCCCTTTTATTCTGGCGGGAGTACCGGAGGACTTAAGGGCGCTCGATGTCATGAGTGATTACCCCCGACCACTGAAAGTATTGGGACAGTATGTTCTCCCTCCTCTGGTGCTGGTTTATTTCGTGATTCTGTATGCCTACATTGCCAAAATAATTGTTACCTGGAGCTGGCCGCAGGGATGGGTGGGGCGGCTTATTCTGGGCTTTTCGGCGACCGGTATCCTGGCTCTTTTTGTGCTCGATCCGATACGGGAGAAAATAGAAACCGTCTGGATAAAGAGAGCCTCACGCTGGTATTACCTGATTCTTCTGCCTTTGATTGTGGTTTTGTTCCTGGCTCTATGGCGGCGCATCTCCGAGTATGGTCTAACCGAGGACAGATATCTGGGTCTGGCCATTGGGGTCTGGCTCGCTTTTATCGCCGGATATTTCCTTTTCAGCCGTTCGAAAAGCATCAAGATGATTTCGACTTCCCTCTGTGCCCTGGCATTTCTGATTTCTTTCGGCCCCTGGGGAATGTTCAGCGTTTCAGAACAGAGCCAGATAAGGCGGCTTGAAAAGATGCTGGTAGCCGATTCAATCCTGGTGAACGGCGCCGTGCAGAAAGCCACCGCTCCTGTATCCGAGGACCATGCGGTTCAAATCAGTTCGATACTCTCATACCTGCATGAAGTGCACGGCTTCTCTGAAATAGAACCATGGTTCGCAGAGTCACTCCACCTGGACACTGTCGGTTCCGGAAGCTGGTTTAAAGAGCCGGCATATGTTGCCGGTCTCCTGGGAGTCGAGTTCAATCTCTACGGTGCGCCGGGCGGAGAAAAGTATCTTTTTGTCTCAATCGATCCCCAAAGCCCGATTTCAATTACCGGGTATGACCACATGGTGCGCGCCGAATATAGCGGCCGGGAAGGGAATGTTAACCCGACTAAAGAGACAAACACCGGCGAAATCGAATCCGGCGCGGATTCGGTGATTGTAAAGTTCATTACCGATAGCGAAGTCACCGATTCAATCGTTATTCCTCTTCGCCCCTTGATTGACCGGGTGGTCTCGGCACATGCCAGCGCCCTTAGTTCGCAAATACCCGGCGAGAAGGCAATGTTTGAATATGAAACCATCGGATTCAAAACTAAGGTTGTGATGCTTCAAGCGCACCTCCAGCGGCAGGACAGTGTCATCGTAGTAAACTCGTACGACGCCCTGATCTTTTATTCACGAAAAAGTGAGAACTAAGGCAGATCGAAATATTAAAAACGCTCGAAAAATATACTTTACTCTCGTTTTCCCGAAATCTGTGGAAACACTTACCGGGGATACTCTGTGTCCCCTTTCCCTTTAAACATTCGCATGGTATTGGAACAAGGAGAAAGAAGGTCAAGCCCCAAGTAGGCTTTACCTACCGGAACTTTGTGATTGTCCTGCCTTCAGTTATCACTTATATTCTTTTCATGGATTTCTTTAACAAAGAAAAGGGGCAGAGCCCCAACAGTGAAATACCCGACGGTGTTCAGCCGCTGGCGGACCGGATGAGACCAAGAACTTTCGATGATTTTGTTGGGCAGGAAAAAATTATCGGTCCGGGTACGCCGCTTCGCAAAGCCATTGAAAGAGACAAGGTAACTTCGCTTATTTTCTGGGGACCGCCCGGCTCCGGCAAGACCACCTTGGCCGCCCTGATTGCCCATTCCACCCGTGGGCAGTTCATACCCTTTTCAGCGGTTATTTCCGGCATTAAAGAAATCAAGGAAATCATTTCTAAAGCGGGCAATTACTACAAGATGTCCGGTCGCCGAACTTATATCTTTATCGATGAAATCCATCGTTTCAACAAAGCCCAGCAGGATGCCTTTTTGCCGTATGTCGAGAAGGGGGATATTGTACTTATCGGCGCCACCACTGAGAACCCGTCGTTTGAAGTCATCTCACCGCTGTTATCGAGATTGAGAGTGTATGTACTGGAGCGGTTAGCCATAAAAGATTTGGAAAAGATTATCCTGAGCGCCTTGAAAGACCCCGAGCGCGGTCTGGGGAAGATGCGTCTTTCACTGGCCGATGGCGCTCTTGATTTCATCACTGCCGCTGCCGATGGCGATGCCCGCCGGGGATTGACCCTTCTGGAGACCACCGCCAATTTCATCGGCGAGGGCAAGGATATAACAATCGAAGCCTTAAAGGATGTTCACCAGCGCGGGGTGCTGGTATATGATAAAGCCGGGGAGGAACATTACAATATCATCTCCGCTCTGCATAAGACTATCCGCGGCGGCGACCCCGACGCCGCCCTGTACTGGCTGGCGCGGATGCTTCATGCCGGCGACGACCCGCTGTATATCGTCCGGCGGCTGATTCGGTTCGCCGCCGAGGATATCGGTCTGGCTGACCCGTATGCCCTGACGCTGGCGATAAATGCCCGTGATACCTATCATTTCCTGGGCTCTCCCGAGGGCGAGCTGGCTATCGCCGAACTGGTCATATACCTGGCCTGCGCTCCCAAGTCCAATTCAGTTTATACGGCGTTCGAACAGGCTATGAAAGACGCCGATGAAAAAGGTTCCCTGCCGGTGCCGTTATGGATTCGCAATGCCCCGACTGCGCTTATGAAAGCTCTTGATTACGGCAAGGGGTATAAATATGCCCATGAATTTGAGGACGCCATTACCGACCAGGAATATTTCCCGGAGGAGCTTAAGGGAACGAAATATTATTATCCCAGGGATGTCGGGCGGGAAAGTAAGATAAAAGAATACCTGGCCAAATATCATGAACACCGCCGGAAGCTGATGAAAGACAAAAACAAGTGAATTAAAAACCATTTTCTGACGAAAAAAATATAGAAACCGACCGCCGATTCGACTGTTTAATACACTGATATGCGTAAGATTATAATAATTTTCATACTCCTGACTATCCTGATAGTCCTGCCTATCAAACTGACAGCCGCGTCCTTATTGATTCCTATGGATAATACCCAGATAAACCATCTTAAGGCCTATGGGGTCATATATAAGGCACTGGAGAAAGGTTACAAGGGCGAATGGCTTTTAAATTATCGGGGCGGGTCGTTTTTAATAGATTATGCCCGAGAACTGGCCGACCTGTGTCTTGTGACGGGCGTTTCCTATGAACAGATAACATCGGGTCAGGTGGCCGATATCTACCGGCAGATTGAAGTTGAGAACATGGAGCGGGTGGAACTTGAGAAAGCCCCCCGGATAGCTGTATATGTACCGCAGACCAACGACCCCTGGGATGATGCGGTAACCCTGGCTTTAACCTATGCCGAGATTCCTTATGACAAGGTCTGGGACGAGGAAGTACTTTCGGGGGTACTCGATGAGTACGACTGGCTGCACGCGCATCATGAGGATTTTACCGGCCAGTACGGGAAGTTTTACGGAGCTTTTCGCAATGTCCTGTGGTATCAGGCCGAGGTCAAGACCAATGAGGAGATGGCACACAGGCTGGGTTACAAAAAGGTTTCCGAGATGAAGCGGGATGTGGCTAAAATGATTTACGACTATGTCCGCCGGGGGGGGTTTTTCTTTTCGATGTGTTCGGCCCCGGAGACGATTGACATTGCCCTCGCCGCCGATGGGGTCGATATTGTCCCGCGAGAATTCGACGGTGACCCGGTAGACCCGGGAGCGCTGGAAAAACTGGATTATGAGCGGACGCTGGCTTTTGAAAATTTTACGCCGAATTTCGACCCGATGGCTTATCGCCGTTCTGATATTGATACTTATCCGGAACGGATGCTTCGTTTCCCGACCCAGGAAAGTGATTTCTTTTACCTGTTTGAATTCTCCGCCAAGCTCGACCCGGTCCCGAGTATGCTTGTTCAGAATCATGTAGCTACCGTAAACGGCTTTTTAGGTCAGGTCACCGGTTTTAAAAAGTCGCTTTTGAAAAAGCATGTAATAATACTGGGGATGCCGGATAATTTCGACGAGGTTCGCTATATTCACGGCAACCTGGGAAAAGGCACCTTTACTTTTTTGGCCGGTCATGACCCGGAGGATTACCAGCATTTCATCAATGACCCGCCGACCGACCTGGCCTTGTACAAAACCTCTCCGGGATACCGGTTGATTTTAAACAATGTTCTTTTTCCGGCCGCTAAAAAGAAAGAGCGGAAAACCTGATTGAAAACGTTAAAGGCTTTATGAATTCCATGAACCGAACGTTCATTGCCATAGATTACGGCGAGCGGCGGATTGGTCTGGCCAAGAGCGACCCGACCGGAATGATTGCCTCGGCGCTGGATACCCTCGAAGTCAAATCCTCGCGGGAAACCATGGAAAAATTACGTGACCTTATTCAAAAATACCGCCCCGACGGCCTGGTGGTCGGTTACCCATTGCTGTTTTCCGGCGACAACAGCGAAAAATGTAAAGCCGTGGATGATTTTATCGAAAAATTGAAGACCATTTACAGCGGGCCGATTTATAAAACCGATGAACATATGTCGTCAAAAGAAGCGGCCGATATTGTTCACGCTCACGGCAAGAAAATCGGACAGGATAAAAAACGGATCGACCGCCTGGCGGCGGTAATAATTTTACAGAGATTCCTCGAAGAAAATCCGAAAATATGAAAAAGCCCATACTTAAAATATTTATCATTCTGGTGTTCCTGGTGCTTTTGACCGTTGCCTATCTGGGTATCGCTTATATCTACCCGGTGAATATTGAAGAACGCCAGGTGACGATTATAATCGAGCCGGGGGACAGTTTTAAAGCGGTAGCGGATAAAATACTGGAAGCCGGGGTGGTGAAATCGCGCACCATGCTTTTTTACCCGGCCCGGTGGCGCCATATAGACAAAAAGCTAGTCCCCGGACGGTACGATTTTACCGCCAAGAACTCCTGCCGGTCGGTCCTGGACCGGCTGGAAAGCGGCGACTTTTTGAAAATACGCCTGATGGTTTATGAAGGCTCGCCAATCTGGAAAGTCGCCTCGTTACTTCAGGAAAGACTGAAGCTGGATTCAGCCGAGTTGATAGCTCTTAATAATGATTCCGATTTTCTGGCCGAGGTGGGTTTACCCTGCCTGGAAGGTTATCTTTTCCCGGAAACCTACTTTATTCCCTGGGGGATGAAGCTCAAGGATGTCGTCAAGGAGATGCTGACCATGTTTCATCTTCAGACGGACAGCCTCTGGCCGGATACCATTTATAATAATCTTACCCGGGAAGAAGTTATTATCCTGGCGTCGATAGTCGAAGCCGAGGCGTTGCTGGACCGCGAAAAAAGTATCGTGGCTTCGGTTTATCATAATCGCCTTAAAAGCCGTATGAAACTCGATGCCGACCCGACCGTTATCTATGGTCTGGGAGGCTTGAACCGTCCTCTCTTTAAAAGTGATTTAAGGAAAGACACCCCTTATAATACCTATCGTGTCCGGGGGTTGCCGCCGACTCCGATAAACTCGCCCGGTCTTGAAGCCATCCGGGCCACCCTACACCCCGATAGTACCGATTTTTATTTCTTTGTGGCAGACGGTACCGGGGGACATCGCTTTTCCCGTACCAATTATGAGCATAACAAGGCTCGCCTGGATATAAAGCAGGCTTTGAAGAATCCGGACAGCACCGCCCGGAATTGAATCATATCTTTTTTTACTTTTTCACAGTTGTTTTACTTATACGACAGGCCAGTTGGCGGGCGACCTCGTCCAGAAAGCCGTTTTCAAAAGTTGTAAAAGCCATGGGCTGGTTGGAACTGTATCCGATCAGGCCAAGCACCCGACCCTCGTATTTTAACGGTTGTATGGCGAATGACTGGGAATCACTGTCCAGAAGCAGGTTGCGTTCGAAAGAGTTGCCTTCGAAAATCCGGCAGAAATTGTCTGTATAGAGACAGCCGTCTTCGGCAATATTTTTAAACAAAGAAAAAACCTGGGGCAGTTTTATCGAAAGATTTTTACGTGACTTGCCGTTATTCCAAGTAGCCGTAGCGACGAAACGGGTACCATCCGGTTCATAGATGACCAGAACTCCTTTGGTGATGGCATGGGAACGTTGTAGAACCCGGGTCAGGCCAATGAATATCTCGGCAAGGTCAGTTTCCGGCGGCCATTCGCTTTCGATGTCATAATTAAAAGAAAGATGTTTATTATTCAGGCGGTTCTGGGCGTTATAAGGTTTATTTTTATTCATGGACCGGCTCTTTTTGAAGATTGTATTTTTTAATTTTACGCCACAGGGTGGTGCGCCCGATGCCCAGTTCCGACGCCGTTTTAGTATAGTTCCAGTTGTTGTCCGTCAGAGCCTTGATTATCAGGGAGCGCTGGGTTTTATCGAGGGTACCGCCCTTGAGAGTAAGGGTCGTACGGGTAAAATGGCTGTCATCATCGGTAAAATTTTTATCTTTGGTAATGAAGATTATATCCGTGGCGTCGATCTGGTTGTTTTGGCAGAAGGCAGCCGCTCGCTTGAGGGTGTTTTCCAGTTCGCGGATATTACCCGGCCAGGTATGTGCCAGGAGACGGTCGATAGCCGGACGGGTGATTGTCAGAGACGGCCGGGAGGTTTCAAAAGCTATTTTCCGGAGAAAATATTCCGTGAGGATTTCGATGTCTTCGGCGCGCTCGTTTAACGCCGGCAGTCTGATGGGGATAACGTTTAAACGGTAGAACAGGTCCGAAGAGAATTGACCTGTATTTACCAGGGTTGACAGGTCGCGGCTGGTAGCGGCTATAACCCGAACATCAACCTTCCGTGAAACGGAAGAACCTGTCGGGCAAATTTCCGAATACTGGAAGAACCGCAACAGGCGGGGCTGAATTGAGACCGGCAGGGAAGAGATTTCATCGATAAAGAGCGTTCCCCCTTCGGCTTTTACAAAGAGCCCGTGATTTTCATTATGCCCGGTAAGGTCGTTGTTTTCAACTTTTCCGAACAGTTCATACTCCAGGAGGTCTTCGGGGATGATACTGCAGTCGATAGTCAGAAACGGTTGACGGCGTCGCCGGGAATGGTGATGGATGGTACGGGCCAGGAGTTCCTTACCGGTCCCTGAGGCACCCGTTATCAAAAGAGTAATGTCGGTCGGGGCGATGCGTTGGGCGGTCTCCTTTATCTGAACCATGGGTTTGGAAATGCCCACGATATTGTCAAAGCCGTAATTCATGGCAATGTGCTGGCGAAGGGTGGTCAGTTCCTTTTTCATAGTCATTTTTTCGAGAACCGCCTTTATTTTTATGAGTAACGCGTCCCTGGTAACGGGTTTTGATAAATAATCCAGAGCACCTTCTTCGAGGTTTTTCATAGCGCCAGATTCATTGGTGGTTTCTGTCAGGATAAGTATTCCGACATCCGCGTTATTCCGCCTTACTTGCCTGATTATCTTGAAAGCGGTTTCATTCAGAGAGGACTGGTCGATAACAATAAGATTAATTTGTTCTCTGGCGACCGTTTCATAAGTCATCTCAAGGGAATCGGCACTTGTAACCCGGTATTTTCCCCGGCGAAGCATCTCGGTCAGACTCCGGGATATTTCATGGTCGTTATGGGCGATAAGTATCCTTATCTCGCAATCAGATTGTTTCTCGTTCATATTACTGCTCACTGAAATGATAGGGAATGGTGATTTGGGTGATTATTTGATTTTCTGTGACCGTATCGGTGTACGCCAGGTGCAGGTTGCCGGCCAGCTGGCGGGCGTATTGGCTCCACTGTTCACGGCTGAAGGAATTAACGACTGGTTTATCGATAAGGGTTTCAAACACCAGGGTAACAGTTTCGTCGGCATTTTGCAGGATAATATTAATTTGACCGCCTCTGGTTTTTTCGGTCGCCTCATGGTGTCTTTTTAAGACAGCTTCGAAAAGAAACAGGTAGGCGGAAGGCGGAGCCTGAAGGTGAAGCGGTTTTAAATGGTCATCGATATTGACCCGATACTCTTTACCGTCTTCGGCTTTAATATTTTCAATTGCCTGTTCCAGCTCGTTTAAAAGGCTGATTCTTTCAAAAGGCATACGGTCAAAATTGAGTAAGAGTCGGAATCGGTTGGTCAGCAAGGCCAGGTTATTTATTTCCCGTAGAATAATATCCACCAATTCTGAAGATTCAGGATCATGCTCGAAATCAGCCAGGCTTTTAAGATAACTGGCGGCAGTGACCATACCGGCGGCTTTATCATGAAGGCTGTCGAAAAGAAGGTCGGTCAGAAAGGTTTCACCGGGGGTATTAATGCTTTTTTCGTCGGTAAAAGTCATTACTGTAAGGCTGTTTTCGCGGGCATTGAGATTTTCCATTTTTATTTTAAAAGACGCCATTACTTTTGAAAGCCGGCTTTTGAACTGGCTGTATTCCATATCCGTCAAGTATTTTTCTTCGTGGTCGAACAGTTTGACCGCGGCGGGGTTAAGGCATAAAAGACGACCCGAGGAACGGTTGATAATCAAAACCGGGTGATCCGGGTCGTAGCGTTGTCGAATGGTCGTTATAATGCTTTCGATATTTCGGGAAGCTCGTCGGAAATTAATAACCAGGTCGCTGAATTGATTCACTTGTTCGAAAGCAGTGACCAGGCTTTCCGGACACAACATCCCCAGTATCAGGCGGGTCTTACCGGGGATGGTAATAGGGGCGGTGTGGACCTGGTAATGACCCTGGTCGGCATTGATAGTCGTTTTCAAATGGTGGGAGAAAAAAGCCTCACCGCCTTCGCTGAGGGTTGTTTCAATCAGTTCCATGGGAAACAGTTCCACATCCTCAGGATGCAGGAAACGTCCCTGTTTGATTAAAAACAGCAGGCTGTTGTCGAAAGCCAGAAGGTCAAGGAAATTTTTTTCACTATCGGTTAACCAGTCTCGGAAACATTGACCGATAAGCAGGGATTCAATGCCGGCCATTGAGAAATCGGTACTTACCGAATAGACATCGGGAATACGCCTGATGCGGTCAGAGGTGAGAAAGGTTTTTGATTCATCCTGGAACTTGGTTTTTTTCATACTCTTCTTCTTGTTTCATTATGAGACACCTACTGGTTTCATCGGATGGAATCCCTCGGGACTTTAGCCCCGACTAAAAAGAAAGCCGGAGATTAAATCGGGGCGATTATGTTTTACCTTGACGGGTTTGTGGAACTTTTTTATTTTAACCTATGCCGATATCAAAAGAACAGGTCAAGCATATTGCCGGGCTGGCGCATTTGAAATTAACCTCCCGTGAAGTATCCCGATATACAAAAGAACTGGCGCTTATTTTAGATTATTTTGACCAGCTTAAAGTTGTTGACACCGAAGGAGTTGAGCCGGAAAAAGAACGGGTTGGAGAAGCCCTTATTTTAAGAGATGATAAAGTCGGGGTTTCGCTATCCCGGCCGTCGGCACTGGCCAATGCTCCGGACGGGGACGGCGAATATTTTCGTGTTCCCAGGGTTATTGATAAATGAAAAAAAAGGTGGTGGCGGTCATTCCGGCCCGCCTTAGTTCCCGGCGGTTTTCCGGTAAGGTGCTTTATCCCTACCATGGCAAACCGCTTCTTTATTATGTCTGGAACGAGGTCTCCAAAGCCCGCAGGATAGACCGTCTTTTAATAGCCACCGACCAGTTGGAAATTGCGCAAACCGCAAGGTCTTTCGGAGCGGAGGTTTGCCTGACCGCCAAACGCCATAAAACCGGTTCCGACAGAGTAGCTGAAGTCGTAACAAAAACAGGCGGTGATATAATCATCAATATTCAGGCGGATAATTTTGGCCTGACGGGCGCTTTACTTGACCGGGTGGTTGGAATGATGATACGGGATAAGGGAATACGTTTTGCCACTTTAGCTTATGAGGTCAAAAATGACAGCAGCTTGACCGATTTCAACCTGGTCAAGCTGGTGATGAATAAGAACAGCGAAGCCCTCTGGTTTTCACGCTATCCGTTGCCTTATCGGCGCGGGTTCGATGACCGGAGCCGGGCCGGAAAGGTCAAATATTACGGACATATCGGGGTATATTTTTTTACCCGGGACGCTTTATGGAATTTTGCGCACTGGAAGCGTACTCCCTGCGAGAAGGCGGAGTCACTGGAGCAGCTTCGAATCCTGGAAAACGGAGAAAAAATGAAGGTTTTTTTAACCCGGAAACCAATCGTATCGGTTGACTGCAAACGGGATTTAAAAAAACTGGAGCATATTTATAAATGATGAAGGAGAGTTATGTCTGAGAGGGGTGAAACGAAATATATTTTCGTAACGGGTGGGGTTGTATCCGCTCTGGGCAAGGGTATTTCCTCGGCATCAATCGGCCTGCTTTTACAGAAGCGTGGTCTTAATGTTCAGAATATCAAGCTCGATCCTTATTTAAATGTTGATCCGGGGACGATGAATCCCTTCCAACATGGAGAAGTGTTCGTGCTGGACGATGGTTCCGAAACCGACCTTGACCTGGGTCATTATGAGCGTTTTCTGGACCAGTCC
Organism: uncultured Ignavibacteriales bacterium; assembly: GCA_964618515.1. GTDB lineage: Bacteria > Zixibacteria > MSB-5A5 > GN15 > FEB-12 > JAFGNW01. The sequence goes on from CAZUAS010000013.1 coordinate 11,323, forward strand.
CTGAGCAAGGATAACAACGTGACTACCGGCCAGATTTATAACACCATTATATCGCGGGAAAGACGGGGCGATTATCTGGGGGCTACGGTCCAGGTGATACCTCATGTCACCGAGGAAATCAAAAACCGCATTAAACGGTTGAAAAACAAAGACCCCCGTCCGGATGTCATCATCGCCGAAATCGGCGGCACCGTGGGGGATATTGAGTCTCTTCCTTTCCTGGAGGCGATTCGTCAGATCGGGCTTGAGGAAGGACCTCAAAATACCATGTTTCTGCATTTGACACTGGTACCGTATATTACGTCGGCGGGGGAGTTCAAGACCAAGCCAACCCAGCACTCGGTCAAATCCTTGCGGGAAATAGGTATTCAACCCAATATGCTTTTGTGCCGTTCCGCCAAACCGATATCCGACGACCTGCGCAAAAAAATCAGCCTGTTTTGTTCGGTGCCGGTGCGGTCGGTGATTGTCGCTCAGGATGTTTCGACAATTTACCAGGTGCCGCTGGGTTATCATGCCCAGGAGGTGGACCAGATCGTGTGTGAACACTTCAATTTAAATTTACCGGAACCCGATCTGGAAGAATGGGAAAACATGGTTAGTAAAATCATCAATCCGGTACGACGGATAAAAATCGGCATTTGCGGTAAATATGTCGGTTTGAAAGACGCCTATAAGTCCATCATCGAAGCCTTCATTCATGCCGGGGTGGCATCTGATGCCGAGGTTAACCTTATCTGGGTCAGTTCCGAAGACATCAAACATAACGGTGCTGATAAGTTTTTATATGACGTGGACGGGTTATTGATTCCCGGCGGTTTCGGCGAACGAGGGGTGGAAGGTAAGATTGAAGCTATACACTACGTCCGGGAAAACAATATACCCTTTTTAGGTATCTGTCTGGGAATGCAGTGTGCTGTTATCGAATATGCCCGCAATGTTTGTGGTCTTGAAAATGCGCACAGCTATGAATTTTATCGCGACCTGAAACACCCGGTGATTCATCTTATGGCCGACCAGGAAGGAGTGACCGAGCTGGGCGGTACCATGCGACTGGGCGCATATCCCTGTATTGTGGAAGAAAACAGCCGGACTTTTGCTGCTTATAGAACCGTGGAAATTTCCGAGCGCCACCGCCACCGCTATGAGTTTAACAATGTCTATCGGGAGATGCTGACCCGCAACGGCTTGTTTTTAGCCGGTCTTTCTCCGGATAAACGGCTGGTGGAAATTATCGAGGTACCGACGCATCCGTGGTTTGTCGGGGTGCAGTTCCATCCGGAACTCAAGTCCCACCCAACTAAACCGCATCCTTTGTTCCGGGATTTTGTCCGGGCGGCGGTTACATACAATTCAAAAAAAAAAGAACCGGTGACGGTCGATGAAGACCGGGTGAAGGATACCCCTGCCACCCGTTAGCTTTGACAGTTGACTTTAATATCCCTATTAAGTATGTTTGACCACTGAATATAGTTGTTTTTTTAAAAGACCGAGGTAAGCTTGCGATTCAATATAGCAATATTGTTGTTGATATTACCGTTATCTTTACCGGTGGCGGCCCAGGTGCTGGATGTGGAGGATTCTCTGAGTTTAATCGCCAACTATCGGTTTTATGATAAGCCGGTTGACCCCGAGCTGTACCTGATAAGACCCGGCGAAAAGCTGGTTATAACTTTTTTGAAAACCAAATTACCCCAGCTCTGGCTGCAGGTCAATCCGGAAGGCAAGTTGATAGATAAGAGTTTGGGGATGTTCGATCTGGCCGGTAGAACGCTGGCCGAAACCCGCTCTCTTTTGTACCAGCCGTTGCAGGAGCTTTACAATGCCCGGGAAATTGACATCTCGGTTCGCGAACCGTACCAGGTCGGTGTGGCGGTTACGGGGGAGGTTAATAATCCGGATATATATCTTGGTTTTACCTCTTTTCTGAGTTCGGAGATGATTACGGCGGCGGGGGGAGTAAAGGTCACCGGTTCAACCAGGAATATTATCTTCTCCGGGGGTAAAAAAGATATCAGGGTTGACCTGGACCGTTTTCGCTATCTGGGTGATAATACCTGTAACCCCTGTCTGTACGCTGGAAATCGTCTGTTCGTTCCCCGCAAATCAAAAGAGACGGTCAATATCGTCGGGGAAGTTAATTGTCCCCGGGCGATTGAGCTTTTACCGGAAGATAATTTGGAACTCTTACTGGCTCTGGCCGGGGGTATAACTGACCGGGCGGACCTTGAGGCTGTTTATATTTCCGGCGACCCCGAGCGGGATGTCCGGCAACCGGGAAATATCCATCCCGGCGACGTCATAATGGTACCAGCCCTTGATGACCGGCCATCGATGAGACGCCTGCTTATTCTTGGTGCAATAAAAAATCCCGGGTATTATCCCTTTCAGGAGGCTTTGACTTTAAAAAACCTGTTAGATGCCGCCGGCGGGCTTAATGCCAATGCCAATTTCGACAACGCCACCGTTTTCAGAAGAGTAGAGAAAAGTCGCTGGGAGGAATCAGTCCCCTTTCGTTTTCCCATAAATAAATATTCCATGTCCGACGGTAAATTCGAAAATTTCATTTTGAAACCGTCCGATTCGGTCTTTATCCCTCCTGAGATGGGTTTTGTGAAAGTCAGCGGTTATGTTATGCATCCGGGCTATTTCCCTTTCAGTAAGGGGCAGAATGCGCTTTACTATATTAACCTGGCCGGAGGTTTTCAGAGGAACGCCGAGCGCGGTTTTATTAAGATATTCGACCGCATCTCCAAAACCACCCGGCTGACCTCAACCGAACCGGCGATCAACGATGGTAACGAGGTGATAATCGAAGCGATGGAAGTTAAACCATGACTGAAATACCATCAAGCAATCTATGGCTGTTTTTTGAGGGCCTGGCCCGGCGTCGGGGATTCATTTTTCTTTTTGTTATCCTGGTAACCCTGGCCGCGGTGATCGTTTCTCTGCTTTTACCCAAATGGTATGAGGCTAACGCCCTGCTGTTGCCGCCGAAAGATATATCCATGCCGGTGGGAAGTTACTCCAAACTGGCTGAGGTGGTGTCGATAACCGAGGGTTTGAATTTACCGGTAATGGTTACTCCGACCGATGTTCATGCCCGGATGCTCTCCAGTCGCACGCTGGTCGAGCGGGTGATCGAAAAATTCGATTTGAAAAATTACTACGGGACGACCAACATGATTGAAACCCACCTGGTATTCATGTCACACACCCGCATTGAGGTTACTCCGGAGGGGTTGTTAAGCGTATCATTTGAAGACCGGGACCCGCAGATGGCGGCTGATATCACCAACGCCATGGTAGCGGAACTGAACCTTTTGAACCAGGAAATAGTCACTTCCCGAGCCAAACAGAGTAAGACTTTTATCGAACAGAGACTGGCCGAAGTGGCCCACGAGCTGGATTCTCTTCGAGAGGTTTTTGAACAGTTCCAGCTCGATAACAAGGCTATCGATTTCGACCAGCAAACCCGACTGGCGATTGAACAGGCGGTGCAGTTAAAAGTTTCCCTGACCAATATCGAAATCGACTTACAGATGAGCGAACTGATGCTGGGAAAAGACAATCCCGACCTTGTGGAAAAAAGAAAAAGACGCGATATTATTAAAAGCAAACTGGAACAGCTGGAAACTTTAAACCCGGACAGCTCTTTTTTCTCCCTGCCGATAGCCCTGATTCCCCGCTTGAAAGGCGAGTATCAGAATCTTTACCGCCGTGTCAGGGTCAATGAATCGCTGTACACGATTCTTCTGGAGCAACTGGAACAGGCCAAGATTCACGAGCGGGAAGAAGCCCCGACCATAACGGTACTGGACCATGCCCGTGTGCCCGAAGTTCGCAACCGGCCCCGGCGGACGTTGATTGTCGCGGGAACTTTCGGTTTTTCGGTTCTGGCGGCGGTTATGCTGGCTTTTATTTTTGAATATTTTCGCCAGCTTTCTGAAAAAAAACCCGAGGACTATAAGCGGGTGGCGATGTTCATCGCGGCTTATCTTGGCTGGCTGCCCGGTGTGCGTCGGTTGATGAACAAACAATAAAGGGATAAAATTCGAGGTATCGATGTCTACATCTATAATTGCCCCGACGGCTAAAATCGGGGCGGGTACCCGTTACGGCGAGTTCTGTTATTTTGCGGGTCACGTAAAAATCGGCGAGGATTGTGAAATCGGCCACCATGTGGTGATTCACGAAGGCACTTTTATCGGCGACAATGTCCGTATCGACGATGGGGCAGTTATCGGCAAACGGCCTATGAAAGCGGCCAACACGGCGGTTACGAAGGACCAGGAGCTTCCCCCGGCGCGCATCGCTTCCGGCTGTATTATCGGAACCCATGTGGTGATTTACCGGGGTTCGGATATCGGCCTGAGAGTTTTGATTGCCGACCTGGCCACGGTGAGAGAAAATGTGACGATAGGTGAATATACCATTGTTGGTCGCGGGGTGGCGGTTGAGAATTTCTGTAAAATCGGCCGTTACGTCAAACTTGAGACCAATGTATATGTTACCGCTTATTCCGAACTCGAGGACCGGGTTTTTGTAGCCCCGTGCGTGGCCACATCTAACGACAACTTTATCGGCCGTACCGAAGAACGGTTCAAACATTTCAAAGGTGTGACGATTAAAAAAGGCGCCCGTATAGGGGTGAATGCAACTATTTTGCCGGGTTTGGTTATAAATGAAGATAGCCTGGTGGCCGCCGGAGCGCTGGTAACGAAAGACACCCCGGCAAAAAAGATTGTCGCGGGTGTCCCGGCCAGGGTTTTTCGCGATGTCCCGCCGGAACAACTTTTGGAAAATCAAAACTGGAAAGATTGAGGATTTGTTATATGGCTGTGCCGCTTCTTGATTTATCCCGACAGTATGCTTATCTGAAACCGGAAATTGAAAAAGCCGTTTTTGATGTCATGGAAAAAAGTACTTTTATCCTGGGGCCGCAGGTGGCACGTCTGGAAGAACAGGTCGCTGCATTGTCCGGTGTGCCTTATGCTGTCGGCGTAGCTTCGGGAACCGATGCCCTGTTGATTGCCCTGCGCGCCTGTGATGTCGGACCGGGGGACGAAGTTATTACTTCGAATTTTTCTTTCTTTGCTTCCGCCGGGGTTATTTCCCGTCTGGGCGCCCGGCCGGTATTTGTCGATATCGACCCGGATACCTATAATATCGACCCCAGCCTTATCGAAGCGGCCATCACTCCGAAGACCAAAGTAATCATGCCGGTGCATTTGTTCGGCCAACCGGCGGATATGGACCCGATAATGGCGCTGGCGCGGAAATATAATCTGAAAGTGGTCGAAGATGCCGCTCAGGCTATCGGCGCCGAGTACAAGGGCCGTAAAGCCGGGTCAATCGGTGACTTCGGCTGTTTCTCTTTTTACCCGTCCAAAAACCTGGGCGCCGCCGGTGACGGTGGGATGATTATTACCCGGGATGAAGCCGGATACCGACGCTGCCGGATGCTTCGGGTGCACGGTGAAAACCCTAAATATTATTATCATTTTATCGGGTATAATTCCCGGTTGGACAGCCTCCAGGCCGCCATTCTATCCGTGAAAATGCCGTATCTTCAAAAATGGTCGGAACAGAGGGCCGCCCATGCCCGGATTTATGACCGGGAACTGGCCGGTCTGAAAGACCTGAAAACACCGGTAGTTAAAAGTTACGCCACCTTCCATATCTATAATCAGTACACCCTGGCTTCACCCCGTCGAGAGACCATCCTTAAGGCTTTCAGTGGCAAAAACATTGGTCATTGTATTTATTACCCGTTGCCTTTTCATAAACAGGAATGCTTTAAACCGCTGGGTTACTGCGAGGCGGAATTCCCGGTCTCGTCGAAAGCCGCCGACGAAGTTTTTTCTATTCCGGTGTACCCCGAAATGACCACCGAAGAGCAGGCGGAGGTAATTGAAACCATCAGGAGTTGTGTTTCATAATCAGGCAAGAGGCACCTTGCCGGAAATGCGGTCGCTGAACGTCATGTCCACCAAAGCAAAAGTAGTGTCCATCGTCGGGGCTCGCCCTCAGTTTATCAAACTGGCTCCGCTGTCCCGGTCCCTGGGCCGGGTCAGCGAACATATCATTGTTCATACCGGTCAGCATTATGATTTCAACATGTCCGATATTTTCTTCAAACATCTGAAGATTCCCCGTGTCCATGTCAATTTGAGGATAGGCGGTCAAAGCCACGGCTCCATGACCGGGATGATGCTGCTAGCTCTGGAGGCGTATCTGGTAAAAGTCCGCCCCGCGCTGGTTCTGGTTTACGGCGACACCAACACCACCCTGGCCGGGGCACTGGCGGCGGCCAAGCTAGCGATTCCGGTCGGCCATATCGAGGCCGGTATGCGGTCGTTTGTCAGCAACATGCCAGAAGAAATCAACCGCCGCCTTACCGACCACCTGGCTACTTTGCTTTTCTGTTGTACAACAACCGCCAAAAGAAATCTCGCTCGTGAAGGCATCAAGAAAAACCTGATTCTCTCCGGTGATTTGATGTATGAACTGCTGGCTGACACTCAGAAAATAATCGGTGCTAACAGGCGGTTTTTAAAAAAACACGGGCTAAAGGAGAAAGACTATATTTACCTGACCGCCCATCGAGCCGCTAATGTCGACCGTAAGGAAAACCTGGTCGCCCTTATGAGCATTATTGAAGCGCAGGATGGCCCGGTTATATTTCCGGTACATCCCAGGACAGCGGCACGGTTGAAGCGGTATGGCCTGGCAGGTAAATTTTACCGTTTGAAAAATCTGGTCGCCATCGAGCCGCTGGGTTATCTTGACAACCTGACGGCGGCTAAATTCGCCCGGGCGGTATTGACGGATTCGGGTGGCTTGCAAAAAGAAGCTCTCTTTCTGGGTACACCGGTCCTAACCTTGAGGAAAGAAACCGAATGGGTGGAAACGCTTAAAAAGGGCAATCACCTGGTCGAGCTGGACGGGGAGAAAATCGACCGGCTTTTGAAACGTAAGCTCCGGGTCAAGAAAATTAACTATATTATCAATGGGCGAAAACCTTCGGATGTTATCGTTGCCGCTATCGGTAAATTTCTTAAAACTCTGAAAAGAACCGGAAGCAGCGTTGCCGGGTAGGCGGGTGGTCATATTCGGTTGGGCACACCGGGTACATACCCAGCGCTGGGTGGCCGGGATGACCGGGCGGGGCTTCGAAATTCGCCTGATATCGCTTGGTGGTGACCGCTTACCCGGAGTTGATACCTTTACTTTCCCGCATACCGGTAAAGCCGCTTACCTTCGTTACATGTCCAGGGCAGCGGGTTTGGCGAGAGCTTTTAAGCCGGATCTGGTTCATGCTCACTATGCCGCGGGCTTTGGTCTGTGGGGACTGTGGACCTGCTTTAAACCTACCCTGGTATCGGTCTGGGGTGCTGATATAATTGATTTTCCCTCCAATTTTCTTACTCGTGCTTTAGTAAAACGTATTTTGCATAAAGCTGACGGTATCACCGCCTCGAGTCGTTTTTTAAAGGAAGTGGTCAAGGCTCTGGTCCCGGAAGCGGAGGTGAAAACCACGGTAATTCCATTTGGCGTCGAAATTCCCCCCGCTGTTCATCCCTTGCCGTCAGGACCGGTAAAAATCTGTTTCTTGAAAGCACACCGGAAAAAGTATGGTCCGGATATTCTTTTACGAGCGCTGGTGGAAGTAAAGAAAAAGATTCCGGGAGTCCAGCTTTCGATGGCGGGGGAGGGCGAGTTGACCGAAACTTTAAAAAAAATGACGGTGGAGCTGGATTTGGAAGAAAATGTGCATTTTACCGGTTATATCGATAATTACCGGATTTATGACTTTATTCGTCAGCATCATTTTATGGTGATGCCTTCGGTGATGGAGTCGGAGTCGTTTGGCGTGGCGGTTCTCGAAGCCGGCGCCTGCGGCCGTCCGACAATCGCCTCTCGGATTGGCGGGGTCCCGGAAGTTATTGTTGACGGCCGGACGGGTTTTTTCGTAACTCCCCATGAGGTCGGTCAGCTGGCTGAAGCTATTATCCGGCTGGCCGGAGATATCGAGTTAGTGGCGAAAGTGGGGCGGGCTTCGTATGAATTTGTCAAAGAAAACTATAACTGGGAGAAATCCCTCGACTTGATGGCCACGGTTTACGAGCGATTGATTTATGAGTGCAAAAAGAATCCCTCTGTATGATTTGAAACTCAGCCGGAAAGCGCTTGATGAAGCGGAAAAAACGCTTAAATCCGGGTGGCTGACTACGGGCTCGAAAGTAGAAGCTTTTGAAAAAGCGGTCGCCCGTTATACCGGTGTTCGCTATGCCGCAGCGGTAAATTCCGGCACCACTGGGATGGTGATTGCTCTTAAACTGCTGGGTATTTCGTCGCGTAAGGAAGTCATAACCACACCTTTTTCTTTTGTCGCTACCACCGAAGTTATTTTACAATGCGGTGCCAGACCTGTTTTTGCCGATATTAATCCGCAAACCCTCAATATTGATCCGGACGAGGTACTGCGCAAAGTCAGCCCCAGGACCGCCTGTATTCTGCCGGTGGATATTGCCGGTTACCCGGCTGATTACAAATCACTTTTGGAAATTTCCAAACGCTATAAAATCCCGCTGGTGGCTGATGCCTGTCATTCTTTCGGGGCGAGGTATTATAAAAAAAGTATACCGCAGGTGGCTGATGCGGCGGTGTTTTCATTTCATGCGACCAAGAACTTAACCTGCGGTGAAGGCGGGATGGTTGTCTCAAGGCACGCGGACTTTATCCGGGCGGTTAAAGTTATGTCCCGGCATGGCATGTCAGCCGGCGCCTATCAGCGGAGACAGGCCAATCGCTGGGAATATGATGTTGTAAATCTCGGCTGGAAAGGAAACCTGTCCGATGTCCACGCATCAATCGGACTGGGTGAGCTGGAATCCTTTGACCATAAACAGGAAGCGCGAAAAAAAATTGCTCACCGGTATCTGAAAAATCTCACTCCGCTGGTGGATTATCTGGAACTACCGCCGGTCGATGTAAAAATTGAAAGCGCCTGGCACCTGTTCATTATCCGCCTGAACCTGGCGCGGTTGAAATGCGACCGTAACCGGTTTATCAATCTGATGGCGCAAAAGGGCGTGGTCTGCGGAGTGCATTATAAACCCATCTATGAGCTCTCCTTTTACAAAAAAATGGGCCTGACTTCGCAGTCTTTTCCCAATACCGCCTTTGCCGGACGGCGGGTGGTTACGTTGCCGCTTTATCCCGGGTTGAACCTGAAGGATGTCGATTACATATGCGAGACCGTGGAATCGGTTATTAAAAAAAATGCCCGGTAAAAGTCCTATCTTCAAAGCCCCTTAAGACCGCCTTGAAGTTCTTGAAATAATTTCATTTTTTTATTATAAATATTATATGCCGGCCAATCTACCACCACAATATTACGAACTGGAGCGGGAATTCAAAGCTGAAAAGGACCCCCGCGAGAAACTTCGCCTGGCCCAGGAACTCCTGGCTATCATGCCCAAGCATAAGGGCACCGACAAACTTCAGTCCGACATGAAAAATAAAATCTCCAAACTTAAAAAGTTACTTGAAGAACCGGATAAAAAACATGGCGTCCGGCAGGCGGCGGCGAATGATTATATTCCAAAGGAAGGCGCCGGACAGGTGATTCTGGTGGGGCCACCCAACAGCGGTAAATCATCGCTGGTTGAAAGTCTTACCAATGCCAAACCTTTAGTTACCGATTATCCCTACGCTACCCGCGAGCCTTTGGCCGGGATGATGACTTTCGAGACGGTACAGATTCAATTGGTCGATACACCGCCGATATCATCCGAACTATACGAAAGTTATATGAACAATTTGATCCGCCAGGCCGACCTGGTGGTTCTGGTCTGTGACCTTTCGACTGATGCTTTTCTGGAAGGGATTCGTTTCATAATCGACAAACTCGATGAAAAAAGGATTATCCTGAAACCGGAGATAACGGAAAGACCCGAGGATCCGAGATATTATTTCAAAAAAACCTTAATCTGTGCCCATAAGATTTATGATGACGAAACAGGTGAGAGAAGGCACCGTCTGAAGGAACAATTTACCGATTTTAAGATTATCGAAACTTCAATCATCGATGATGACAGCTTGAACAATTTTAAAAGAGAAATTTTCAAAGCCCTTAATATTATCCGCATCTATACCAAGCAAATCGGGAAAGAGCCGGTATTTGAAAACCCCATTATTTTGCCGACAGGGGGCACAGTCGAGGAAGCGGCGGCAGTGATACATAAGGATTTTGCCCAAAAACTCAAGTTTGCTCGGGTCTGGGGAAAGGGAAAATTCGATGGTCAGCGGGTACAGGGCGACTGCCGCTTGAACGATGAAGATATTATTGAATTTCACATCTAATTATAAAAGGGGTAATAATCAGACCGGGGTGTTCAAGTGCGCTTCTTCCTTTTTACCCGTTTGATTATTTTTATGCAATTCGGTCAGTTGCCTGATAATACGGCACGTGCAAATCTGAACTTCACTCAAAAGTTTCTGGGCCGAGCGGTCAATTAGGTTGTATTCCATGAGTCGTCGGGCTAAATCTTTTTCAACGGTGTCAAGACGCTCGGCACTGCGGAAAAGTTTTAAAATCTGGCGGCTGTAATCACTGTCGTCAAGTTGACACAGCTCACTTTCTAATACAACCGGGCGCTTGAGGTTGTCATGCTCTGCAGCCGGGTCGGATTCAAGCGCCCGCATTGGTTCGTCTATATCATTGTCAGGTTTGTTCGAAAAGACTGGTAAAAAATATGTTATGAACGAAATCGTCAGAGAAAACAGGATAACCAGACCCAGAAATAATAAAGCCGGAAGTTCGTTTTGGCCTTGAAGGTTCACAGATAAACCGTGGAGTTTGGCAAGAACCGGGTAGAAGATAATAAAAAGTGCTATGATATTTAAAACGAAGTTCCAAAAGAATAAAAGACGGATTTTTTTCAATAGGGAGTTTTTTATATTAAAATACCAGCGCCCTTTTTTATCCACTTGTTCACCCTGTCGAGTTTAGTGTTATTATTAATATCGGGTGGTTTAAGGATGATTTTAATATTTTTTATGAAGATTGCATCCAAACCCTGGCTGAGCTGTAAAAAATAGACAGTGGATGTCAGCCGGGCTTGTCAGTTTTTGGTCAAAGGGAAGCGGATAAATAGCTTGACTTTAAACGAAAGGCGGCAGAAATTTAAAACATGGAAAAACTTCATTTTGATTTCCGGGATATTTTATGGGCGCCTGCCAGGGCTTTATCGGCCAAACAGATTTTTGTTATGACTTTTTTTGTCATAGTCGCCCTGGTGGTTTATGATATTTTTTATTATCTGGCGCAGTTGTTGGCCGGGGCAAGGTTAAGTCTGGTTTTTTCGGCTTATAATTTTTTCCCTTTTGAAAATGTTCGTTTTCATAATCCTCTTTCACAGGTCAGTCTGATAGTGGGGATTATCCTGGCGGTGTTAACGGTAATGACGGGTTTTTTTGGGGTGGCGGCGATTAATGTCGAAGCTATCCGTGGTAACCGTTTCTTCTCCAACAGCCAGGCTATCAGGTTCGCTTTCAAAAGATTCAAACAGCTCTTTTTATCCGAGCTGGCGATTGTTATTTTTGTCGCTTTCGTTGTTTTTCTGTTTTTCCTTTTGGGTTTAATAAGCCGCCTGCCGTATATCGGCGACTGGTTGTTTGTGCTTTTATTCGCCCTGCCCAATTTTATAATAGCCCTGCTGATGGTGTTTATCATTTTTATTTTTGTGCTTTCGGTGGTGCTGATGCCTGCAGTGGCCGCCGCCGAACGCCAGGGCGAATCGTTTTCCGTCATCCTGGAAACCTTCTCGACCATTATCCGCCAGCCGGCCCGGTGGTTTGGTTATACCTTTTACTCGCTGGCGGCGGCCAAAGTATGTAGTTTCATCTACGCTTATTTTGCTTACCGGGCGGTGCAGTTTATCGGCTGGTCAACTTCCCTGGGCGGCGGTGAACGTATTAACCGCCTTATCAAATCCGGCCTTTCGCATCTTCCGGTCAACACCGACCTGGTCCGGGAGACGTTCAATATCTTTCCCGGGGTGGATTTTTCTTTCTCGGTCGGTCACTGGGCGTTGGGCGGTACCGCCACCCCGGCCGGGTATCTGATGGCGGTCATGCTTTTTCTCATTTTCGCTTCGATAATCGGTTATATGCTGGCGATAGTAGCGGCGGCGCAGGCCCGGGCTTTCGTGGTGATACGTTATAAGAAGGATGATTACAATATAGCCGAGGAAAAATCGCTGTTCTTCACCGACGAAAACATCAACCCGGAGATTGATGAGAGCGAATAATAGGGGTAATTAACGGGATATATAATAATACCATGCAAACCATCCGCTCCGTAAAAAAAATGCAGGCCGTGGCACGGCGGATAGCCGCCGGGAAAAAGAAAAGCGCCCTTGTGCCTACTATGGGAGCTTTGCACGATGGTCATCTGGCACTTATCAAACACGCCCGTAAAGCCGCCGATGTCGTCATTGTGTCGGTTTTCGTTAACCCGGCGCAGTTCGGTCCCAAAGAGGACTTCAAGAGGTATCCCCGCGACGAAAAGGGTGATTTGAGGAAGATAAAAAAAGCCGGCGGCGATATTGTTTTCATGCCGAAGGCCGTCGAGATATATCCTGCTGATTTCGAAACTTATGTCCATGTCGAGAAAATGAGCGGTGTTCTTGAGGGTGCGGTGCGACCCGGGCATTTTCGCGGGGTAACCACGATTGTCAGCAAGTTATTCAATATTACCCGTCCGGATGTGGCCGTATTCGGCATGAAAGATTACCAGCAGGCGATGGTGATAAAGAAAATGACCCGGGATCTGGGCTACCCGGTGAAAATAATTATCGCTCCGACGGTACGCGAGGAAGACGGCCTGGCGATGTCGTCGCGCAACCGCTACCTGGATGAAATCGGCCGCTGGGAAGCGGTCTGTCTGTTCTATGCCCTGCGTACCGCGCAGGAAATGGTCAAAGCCGGGATTGTTGACACCAGGCTGATAACCCGGGAGATGCAGGCGGTGATACTTGCCACCAGCCCGTCGGCCCAAATCGATTATATCGCTTTCACCGATAAAGAAACCCTTGCGCCGGTCAAAAAAGTCGTTAAAAACACCATCTGTTCCCTGGCGGTACGCCTTCACGGAGTACGTTTGATTGATAATATTAAACTAAAATAAAATGTATGTCCAACCCTTCCCGAATCGATATCGAATCCCCTGGGATAAATGTCGCCATTATAAAGAAAGACTCTGACGGCTGGAAATTTTTAATGTTGCGCCGGGCGGACAAAGAAACTTACCCCGGTTTCTGGGGTTTTTTAACCGGTGGTCGTGAAGGCGATGAAACCGTCCCCCAGCTGGCGGTCAGAGAAATGGCTGAAGAAACTGGATTAACTCCTGAAAAACTATGGGCTACGGAATATGTGTTACAATTCTATGAGCCTACGGTTGATAAAATCTGGTTGTTGCCGGTTGTGGTGGCCATGGTAGCGTCTGGTTCCAGAGTAAGACTTTCTCCGGAAAACAGTGATTTTCGCTGGCTTGACGGCTCTGCTGCAATCGAACTGGTCATCTGGCAAAATCTTAAAGAAGTGCTTGGAAATATCGACCGGGAGCTCGCTGGCTACCCGGCCGGTAACTGGGTAGAAATTACCCCCTGACGTAATTACTGGAACTTATACCTGTTTTTTCAGTTTATAATATGGCAAAAGTTTTATTTTCGGGACGGCTAAATATCTTGCCAAAATGGAAATAGCGACTATATTTATGGCCGGAAATTTGTAAGGTTCAGGTTTAGAAAGATGTTGATTTCTGTTTGTAAATCGAAAATACATCGGGCTACCGTTACGGATAAGAACTTGAATTACGTTGGCTCGATTACGATTGATGCCAAGCTTATGCGTCTGGCGGAGCTGGTTGCCTGGGAAAAAGTCCAGGTTATCAATGTGAACACCGGGGGACGGTTTGACACTTATGTTATTGAAGGCAAGCCGGGAAGCGGGACTATCGCCTTAAACGGTGGGGCAGCCCGAAAAGGGGAGATTGGTGACCTTTTAATAATTGTCGCCTATGGTCTTATCGATAAAACTGAAGGAGCGAATTTCAAACCTGCGGTTGTCCATGTTGACGCCAAAAATAAGCCTTCAAAAAAATAGCGACCCTTTGGGGGGATAATTATTTTAATCATAAGAGGTATATTTTGACAGGTAAAAAAGCAGCTATTGTTCTAGCAGCCGGCAAAGGCAAACGCATGAAATCGGACCTTCCCAAAGTTCTTCATGAGATCCACGGCAAACCGATGATAATGATTTTGCTGGATACTCTTATCAAATTGGATTTTGAACGGTTGGTGGTTGTCATTGGGCATAAAGGTGAACTGGTGCAGCAAATCCTGAAAGATTACCCGGTCATATTTGCCTGGCAAAGGCAGCAAAACGGGACTGCTCACGCCGTGGAAATGACCCGTGAAATAATGGCTGATTTTGAAGGTACCACCCTAGTGGCGGCCGGAGATGTCCCCTTCCTTTCGAAAGAATCGATAAAGCATCTTTTAGAAGTACATCATAATACAAAAGCATCGGCAACCTGCCTGTCGGCTGTTTTTGACGACCCGGGAGGATACGGGAGAATTATCAGAGACGGGGAAAGTGATTTTTTAAAAGCTATAATTGAGCACAAAGACGCCTCGGATGAAATTTTAAAGATAAAAGAGATAAATACAGGGACATTTTGTTTCGATAATCAAAGGCTTTTTGAAGTCATCGACCTGATTGATAATAAGAATGCCCAAGGGGAGTACTATCTTACCGACGCTGTTAAGATTATGCATGACAAGGGATTAATGGTGGCGGTTGTAAAGGCTGAGGACCCGGATGAGGTAAAGGGAGTGAATTCCAAGGAACAGCTGGAATACCTGGCGGAAAAATTCGACCGATAATTTTTTTAATCTTTTGAAAACTCAAAATTGTTATAATTATTAGTGAAAACAAGGAAGTCACCGATAATATCAATATAATTTTTATGTTGACGAAATTGGTATTTATGAATAACTTAACTATATAGTGGGGTATGTAAGGTGAAATATTTATATTTAACGGTTATATTATTTTTATTGGCTGTTTCCGTCATGGCACAACATACGGATAAGGCGATTTTAGAAAATGCTCACAGTGCAACGTTATTGGGTGCCCAGCCGGCTAAAAGTCCTTTTTCGCTCCTGGATTTTTCGAGGATGAAATGGTCGCATAGTTATACTTTATCGTACTTTTCCGGAGGGGGTTATTCCGGTTCGGTGGGGATTTTAAATAATAACCTGTTTTATGAATTTTCCTCGAAGCTTTCTATGAATTTGAACCTGGGCATCATGCACCATGCGGGAGCTATCTGGGGTGATGAAAACAACAGTGCCACTTTGCTTCCGGGTTTTCTTTTGGATTATCATCCCTCGGATAAATTTTCCGTTACCTTTGGAATTCAGCGGGTTAACGGCTATTATCCTTATTCCTTGGGAAACCGTTTTTATAACAGTGGCTGGTATCGATCCTGGCCTTATTAGGTGCAAAAGGCGAGAATGTGAAGGAGACCTTATTGAACGACGTTAATTTATTTCCTGCCTGAAAAGCTTATTTAGAGATAAAACCCAACCAGCTAAATCACTTTTAAACAGGACCCCGAGGGGAGTCTGGTATTGAATAAAATAAAGCTTAATAAATATCTTGAAATTGCCATAGTAGTAACTTTTGTCGTTGTTTTGATTTATATCGGTTCAATTACTTTTCGTATCACCACTGGTGTATCCAAAACCATAGAGAGTCCATCTTATGTGGTTCGTCTTCAGGTGTTGAATGGTTGCGGGCAACCCGGCCTGGCGGGTGTCTATGCCGACAAACTGGCGGCCTTTAAAGATGGTGAGATGGAGATAAAGATCGTTGACACCGATAATTTTGAATTGAAAAAAGTGGCCGAATCATTTATAATTTCCCGCCTTGATGACAAAAAAGCCGCTCGTTTGCTGGCGCAGAAAATCGGCCTGGATCCCTCCAAAGTCACTTATAAACCCCTGGAAAACAATTATCGACATGTTTCAGCCACCCTGGTGTTGGGTGAAGATTATAAGATGATTCTGGCAACCCAAAAGTAGTGTAAGGAGAACCAAAAAGTAGTTTGAAGAAGCTTTCACCCCTGGCGCTGGCGCGCAAAGCGGGTCAGCTGGCTCTTTCCAAAAAGGGCTTCGATGTAAAAATCCTAAAGTTGAAATCACTCTCATCGGTTTGTGATTATTTCGTTATAGCTTCTGGGGAAGCTGATGTTCAGGTCAAGGCGATAGCTGAGGCTATCGATAAGGGACTCCGTGATATTGGCATTAAACCGTACCATTGTGAAGGAGAAAAAGAAGGCCACTGGATCCTTCTGGATTATATAGACGTGGTTATCCATGTCTTCTATGAACCTACTCGCCAGTTTTATGCACTGGAAAAATTATGGGGCGACGCTCCGATGGAAGAAATATCGGATTAGTCTTAAAATCTTGGAGAATAAAAAATATTAAAATATAGGATTTGTTATGACACTTGAATTAACCGAATTAAAATCGAAAACCATAGCCGAGCTTCTGAAAATCGCCGAGGAAATGGATATCCCAGGAGTATCCGGTCTTCGTAAACAGGAGCTTATTTATAAGGTGATGGAAAACCAGTCAGTCTCCGACGGCACCATATTGGCTCAGGGAGTACTGGACGTGATGGAGGAAGGATACGGTTTTCTTCGTTCTCCTGACTACAACTACCTGCCGGGGCAGGACGACATATATGTCTCGCCTTCGCAGATTAAACGTTTTGACCTTCGGACCGGCGATACCATCTCCGGGCAGGTTCGTCCGCCTAAAGACAACGAGCGGTATTTCGCCCTGCTCAAAATCGAGGCGGTGAATTTTGAAAATCCCGAGGTGGCCAAGCATAAGACCCTCTTCGACAACCTGACACCTCTTTATCCCAACGAACCATTTCATCTGGAATTGAATGCCGAGGAACTGACGACCCGCATTATCGACCTGATGTGTCCGATTGGCAAAGGGCAGCGGGCGCTGATAACTTCGCCCCCGAAAGCCGGGAAAACGATTATCCTTCAGAAAATTGCCCAGTCGATAACCGCCAATCATCCTACGGTTGACCTGATTGTGTTGCTGATTGATGAACGTCCTGAGGAAGTAACGGACATGCGCCGCTCGGTAAAAGGGGAGGTAATTGCATCAACATTCGATGAACCGGCGGAACGCCATGTCCAGGTGGCCAACATGGTCATTGAAAAAGCCAAACGTCTGACCGAACATAAGCATGACGTAGTGATATTGCTCGATTCCATCACCCGCCTGGCCCGGGCGCACAACGCGGTGGTGCCGCATTCCGGCAAGATTCTGTCCGGCGGCGTGGATTCCAATGCCCTGCACAAACCGAAACGGTTTTTCGGCGCCGCCCGGAATATCGAAGAAGGCGGTTCACTGACGATTGTGGCTACGGCTCTGATTGAAACCGGTTCGCGGATGGACGAAGTCATTTTCGAAGAATTCAAAGGCACCGGTAACATGGAAATGGTTCTTGACCGGCGGCTTTCCGACCGGCGTATTTTCCCGGCTATGGATATCAACCGGTCCTCGACCCGAAAAGAGGAGCTTCTGATTCCCGCCGAAACCCTCACCAAGATGTGGATTCTGCGTAAATTCCTGGCGGAGATGAATCCGATTGAGGCGATGGAATTTTTAGTTGACCGCATGCGCAAGACCAAGAACAACCAGAAATTCCTGGCTTCGATGAAAGACTAGCAAGAACAGCTTAAACTGTTACTTCGATTTCATTAACCCACTTTTCTGAACTAACCGACTTTTCTCCGGGCTGGTTTGGTTTTTTTAAATTGCTGTCGGAGTTATTCTTTTTTAAAATGTAAAATCAGGTAGGCGAAAATAATCCTGAAACCGGGGGAGTAAATAGTATGCTGGAAAAAAATGCCGCCCCGACAGCCAGACCCTTAGTGGAGCTTAAGAATGTATTCCTGGTAAGCGACCGGGGCGGGTATGTATTTCGCGATTTAAATTTGATTCTTGAGGCCGGTCGTTCGGCAGTTATTACCGGCGTGGCCGGGTCGGGAAAAACCTCCCTGGTGGAATTGCTGATTGGCCGACGTTTTGCCGAATGCGGCACCGTTAGGTTATTTGGCTGCGAATTGAAAAAAGGGAAAAAAAGAGTAATCAACAGAGTACGGAAAAAAATCGGCGGTGTCGGTGGTGTGTTCGGTCTGTTGCCGTCGCTGACGGTGGCTGAAAATATTACTTTGCCGATGGTCATTTCCGGCATCAGGAAAAAAATCCAACAGGAAAGACTGTTGAAATTGCTTTCAGAATTCTCGCTTTTAAAACAGGCTGGAGAATATCCTCCCAATCTGACCCGGGTGGAGAATTATCTGGTCCAGTTTGCCCGGGCGTCGATAGCCGGTCAGCCGTTGATAATAATCGACGAACCATCAGCCGGACTGGATTCGAAAACCTATCAGCGGATTTTTGATTATCTTATTAAAGTTTCCATATCCGGTCGCTCGATGATTATCCTGACTTCCGAAAAGCCACCTCTTGCAATTCCTCAATCCGACCATTACCTTCTCGAAAACGGGACGTTGATATGACGCGGATAATTTTCATTCTCAGAGAACTGGCTCGCAGTCTGTATCGACACCCGGGAACTGTGGTAACCTCGTTGCTGTCAACCTCGCTTTTGATACTTCTGTTCAATCTCTTCTGGGTGGTTGTCGGCACTTCGGAACGTTTTTACAAAAATCTGCTGTCGGAATTGACGATGGATGTTTTCCTGTCCGAAGAGTTACCCGATTCGAATCTTCCGGCTTTAACCGAGGAAATCAAAGCCACCCGGGGCGTGCTGTCAGTTTTGTATATTTCCAAGGCTATGGCGCGTCAGGACCTGGCCCGTCAGGTAGGTACCGACCTTCTGGTCGGCTACGATTCGCTTAACCCCCTGCCCCGCTCGTATTCCTTGTCTTTTGAGTCCGAGGTTCTCAACCTGTCCGAAATCGCGGAAATCGCCGGTAAAATTCAAACTCTGCCGGGGGTGATGGAAGTCAGCTACAGCCGCGCCTGGCTGGAAAAAGTGGAAAATACGAAATCTATTATCCTTGAAATAGGACTGGTGTTCGGGCTGATCATTTTTTCTTCCGCCCTGATAAGTTCGGCAAATAATATTCGCCTGATGACGCGGACACGGGTGATAGGTTTTCAGCAGATGTTGCTTCTGGGGGCGGGAAGGATGTTCATCAGTCTGCCGTTTTTTATTGAAGGTTTTTTAATCGGCGGGCTCTCGGCGGTTTTAAGCTGGCTGGTTATTTTTTACGGCTATCACCGTATTTCTTTTACTCAAATCGAAATTGTAATTCCGGATATGAACCAGATTTACCTGTTTTGCCTGGCAACCGCTCTGCTTGGCGGCATCAGCGGTTACCTAGGAGTGCGTAAGTTGTTAAAATGAAAAAGATGTTTTGCATATTCATCGTGGGGCTGTTCACGGCGGTGGCGGTTTCCGGAGCGGACGATAACAAAAGTGAAATCCTCAACCAGAAGAACGAATTGAAACAGATTAAGCGGGAAGTCGAGCAGAGCCGGAAAAAACTTGATTCTTTGAGAAGCTCGGAGCTTACGGTTCAGAAACAAATCAGCGAATACGACCAGAAGATATCTTCGAACCGCAAAATTATTAACCGTCTGACGGCCGAGCTGGAGCAACTGAAAAAAAATATCTATGCGGCGGAAAGGCAGCTGAATGAACGCCAGGAAAACCTGGAGCGGGTACAGCGCAGGTATCTGGGAAATATCCGGCAGTTTTATTTTCTTACCCGGAAGTCCTCGGCACCTTTCATCGATGAACCCAATCGGGAACGGGAGGTCAGACGTCAGATAACCTACTTGAACAGTCTGGCAAACTTTGAATCCGGTAAAATCGATATTGCCGGTGATTTCCTGACGCAATCGATTGATGAACTTGAAAATCTGTCCGGTAAAAGACAGGAAGTAAGTTCGTTGAAGAAGCAAAAGGAAGTTTCGTACAGCCTCGATAAGAGCCGTAAACAGAAAGAAGAAAAGCAACTGGACCGTCTGCGCCGCAAAAGCATGGACGAAGCCGACCGGATATTTACACTGGAAAAAGCGGCCGAGGAGATGGAAGCGATTATTGCTCGTCTTGAAGAAGCACAGAGACTTGCCCGGCAGAGACAACGGGGGGCGGCGGTGGGCTCCGTTTTTACCTCTTTACAGGGGCAGTTACTGTCGCCTTTCAAGGGAAAGATAGTTGTGCCGTTCGGTGATCTCCAGGACCCGGTCACCAAGCTTAGATCGTTCTCACCGGGTATAACCATCAGCGGTAAGCCGGGTGGAACGGTATATGCGGTGGCTTCGGGAACAGTGGCTTATACCGGGAATTTGCGCGGTTACGGAAATTTTGTTATAATAAATCATGATAACCTTTATTATACGACTTACGCCGGTCTGGATAAGATGTTCGTAGCCACCGACCAGCACCTTCAGGCGGGAACGAAACTCGGTG
The DNA here is from genome assembly GCA_964618515.1 of uncultured Ignavibacteriales bacterium. GTDB lineage: Bacteria > Zixibacteria > MSB-5A5 > GN15 > FEB-12 > JAFGNW01. The sequence continues at coordinate 31,939 of CAZUAS010000013.1, forward strand.
TCGCCACCGCCGACGGACAGGTTAAATTTGAACTGCGCAAAGGACGGGAACCGCTCGACCCAGTGAAATGGATTGATATTGAATCACTTTGATATATTCAAGGCCCAGTATAAAGCCTGGTCGATATTATCGCGTTCGTTCAAAACCGGCCGGGTGGCTTCTACGTATCTTTTCCACGGGCCGGAAGGTTTGGGACAGTGGCTTTTGGCTGTATCTTTTGCCGCTCTGCTCAACTGCAGCAATCCCCGGAAGACCGATGACGACCAGCATCCTTTTTATCCCTGCGGCGAGTGCCGTAACTGCCGTAATATATACAACTTGAATTATATAGGCCTTTTTACCGTGGTGCCGATCGGCCCGTACAAAAAATTAGACGAAGCGATAGAAATGACCAATGAGTTTGTCGAAAAGAAACGTCAGGAGCCGCTCGGGCGGTTGTCAGCGAGGGGTTCGTTGATGCTCCCGATTGATATGGCACGTTTAGTAAAAAAAAATCTGTCTCTGATTCCCGGCGAAGGGATCACCCGGGTGGCGATATTCTACCGCATGGATAAAATGCTGGCTTCTTCGGCGGACGCCCTGTTGAAGCTTATCGAAGAGCCGCCATCGGGTACGGTTATTATCCTGACGGCTGAGAGACCCGAAGCTCTTTTACCGACTATTCAATCCCGGGCGCAGGGTATTAAGATGGACCGGGTGCCGACGGAAGTAATTGTCGATTACCTGATGAAAAAATACAGCCTAGATAAAAGTAAAGCTCTGCTCATAGCCCGGATATCGGAGGGTTTACCGGGTTATGCTGTGGATATGGTGGTCGGGGAAGAAGATGATGAAAGTTCACGTCGGTCTGTTGGCTTGCTGCTTTATAAAGCGCTGTTGACGGAATCCTCCGCCGCAATGATTCTGTTTATGGAGGAACTGATTGATTTCAAGAATCGTTCCGAGGTGGAGAACCTTCTCTATCTCTGGCAGACGCTCATCCGTGATTGCAGTTATTATGCCATAACCGGAGATGATCAGGATCTGGTTAATATTGATTTTATTCCGGAAATCATCAAACTGTCCCGTTATTTTGGTACCCCTGGAGTTACCGAAGGGGTGACGGAAGCCATTAAAAATACACTTGCCGATTTACCTCTCAATGTGCATATTCAGATGGCCATGGCGGCGCTGGTTTTGAAAATCAAGAGAACAATTAAATCCGCCCCGGTATCGGCCGGATAGGAACAGACATATGGCAGATTTGTACATAGTGGAATTCAAAGGCTCGCGCAAAGAGTTTTTTTATAATACCTATTACCATACCCTGAAGCTTGATGATTATGTCATCGTACAGGCGGAACAGGGCGAGGATATGGGACTGTTGACCCTGAAAGTGGAAAAGGAATATAAATTCACCAACGGCGTCAAACCCCGGTCGATTTTACGTCCGGCCGGTGATGATGACCTGGAACATTTCAGGAAATTGAAGCAAAATGAAATTCAGTACAAGGGCGAAATTATCGAGTTAATAAAAAAACATAACCTGGTGATGAAAGTGGTCGATGTCGAGTGTCAGTATGACGGTAATAAGATAACTTTTTATTTCACCGCCGACCACCGGGTTGATTTCCGGGCGCTGGTGCGTGACCTGGCGGCCCGTTACCGCACCCGGATTGAATTGCGTCAGATCGGCGTACGCGACGAAGCCCGCCGCATCGGCGGTTATGGTATCTGCGGGCGGATGCAGTGCTGTAACAGTCATATCCGGGAATTCGCCCCGATTTCAACCCAGCATGCCCGGGAACAATACCTCTCTTTGAACCCTTCGAAAATTTCCGGCAATTGCGGTCGTTTGCTGTGCTGTCTGAGGTACGAGTCCCTTTTATATGCCGAATGCAAAAAGAATTTCCCGGAAGCTGGCAAATATGTCATAACCCAGAAAGGCGAGGGGACAATCGACCGGATTGACATTTTCAATGAAGAAGCCATTGTCATCAATGCCGAAGGTTTGTCTTTCCGGGTCAGCGCTTCGGAAATTTTGCAAGTCAAAGAAGGACCGGCTGTCAAAACGGTTACGGTAGCGGAAGGTGAGGAACTTGACGAAGCCGCCCTGAAGAAACTCGACGAACTTGAAAATATCCAATAATAACCAAGAATTACGGAGTTTAAGCTTGCAGCCATTTTATATTACCACGCCCATATATTATCTGAATGATATTCCCCATATCGGTCATGCCTATACGACCATCGCGGCGGATACGATAGCCCGGTTTCACCGCCTGGCCGGCCGGGAAACGTTTTTTGTAACTGGTACCGATGAACATGGTTCGAAAGTAGCGGAGGCGGCACAAAAACAGGGCTTGTCGGAAATCGAGTTCTGCGATAAAACGGTGGAGACCTTCAAAACCGCCTGGAAAAACCTGGGCATTGAGTACGATTTTTTTATTCGAACAACTTCAAGCAGACATGAAAAAGCTGTCAATAAAATTCTCGATGCCATGAAGGGCGCCCGGACCGAGGACGGACGGGAAGTCGTTTACTCCGGCTTTTACGAGGGTTTGTACTGCACCGGTTGCGAAAAATTCCTGACGGAAAAAGAGCTGGTCGACGGCCTGTGTCCCGACCATAAAAGAAAACCGGATATTCTTCGAGAAAAAAACTACTTTTTCCGTCTCTCGGCTTTCCAGGATAAGATAAAAGAAAAGATTCTTTCCGGGGAGCTTCAGATTCTACCCGAAGAACGCCGCCGGGAAGTTCTCGGGCTTATCGAACAGGCTTTACCCGATTTCTCTCTTTCCCGTGAAAAAGTAACGTGGGGCCTGCCGCTTTCGTTTGACCGGTCGCAGGTTGCCTATGTCTGGGTGGATGCCCTGACCAATTATATCTCGGCGGTCGGGTATGCCGATGACGCAACGGCTTTTGATAAATGGTGGAACAAAGGCGAGGTAGTACACCTGATGGCCAAAGATATCCTCAAGTTTCACTGTCTTTACTGGCCGGCGATGCTCATGGCGGCCGGCGTGAAACTGCCCCGGACGATATTTTTGCATGGCTTCTTTACGGTCGATGGGGAAAAAATGTCCAAGTCGCTGGGCAACCAAATCAATCCCAACGACATGGTTCGGCAATTCGGGGCTGATGTCACCCGTTACCTGTTGTTGAACCAGTATCCTTTCGGTGTGGACGGTGATGTCCAGGCGAAACGGTTCATCATTCAGTACAATTCGGACCTGGCCAATGACCTGGGTAATTTGGTTTCAAGAGTAGTCAAAATGATTATCAGCAATTTCAACAGCCGGTTACCCTCTCCGTATAGGGATATCGAGGGTCTCGAACCGCTAATGACCCAGGCGACACGACTGGCCGAGAGTGCCTATAATCATATTAAGGAATATCGTTTGACCTATGCCGTCAATGAAGCCATGAACCTGGTGCGAGCCGCCAATAAATTTTTCAATGATACCGCTCCCTGGAAGATGGTCAAGAACGGCGATATTGAAAAGACGGGCGGTGTACTTTATGCCTGTTGCGAGATTATCCGCATCGTGTCAATAATTCTTTATCCGGTGATGCCCGTTAAGATGAAAGAGTTGCGAGCGGTATTCTTGCTTGATGATTCTTCGCTGACTTTAAACCATGCCGCCATGATGTCTTTTCTGGAACCCGGCATGTCGATTAAACTTAATGACGCCCTGTTCCCGCGGATGAAACCGAAAACCCGCCGGGATAGTATTGATTCTTCACAAGATGAAGCAGAGTCTGACAACCTTCTGGATATTTCTGAATTCGCCCGCGCCCGGCTGGTGGTGGCGCAGGTAATCCAGGCCGAACGGGTGGAAGGCGCCGATAAGCTTCTAAAGCTCCAGATTGATATCGGTTCGGAAAAAAGACAGATAGTGGCCGGGGTGGCGCAATATTATTCCCCTGAAATAATAACCGGCATGAAAATTATCGTGGTGACCAATCTTAAACCCGCCGTTATTAGGGGGATACCCTCCAACGGCATGCTCCTGGCGGCCAAATCCGGTAAAAAGTTGTGTCTTATAATTCCCGAGAGTGACCTGCCGCCCGGCGCCGGAATCAGCTGATGATTGATTCACACTGTCATCTTGATTTTACGGATTTCGATAGTTGTCGGGAGGAGGTTATCGGAGAAGCCCGGCAGGCCGGGGTGCATACTATCGTCAATATCGGTGTTGATTTATCGACTTCAAAAAAATCTGTAGCCCTGGCCGAAAAATACGACCTGATTTATGCCACTGTCGGAGTTCATCCGCATGATGCCAGAACCTGGAATAATGATGTAAAAGAGGAACTAATCCGGCTGGCGGCTCACCCGAAAGTAAAAGCGGTGGGGGAAATCGGGCTCGATTTTTACCGCGACCATTCACCGCGAACAGTGCAGCGGAAGGTGTTCGTCGAACAACTAGAAATGGCCGTGCAGTTGAAAAAACCGGTGGTTATCCACACTCGTGAGGCATTCGATGAAACGGTGGCGATGGTTAAAGATTACGCCCCGAAACTTCTCGGCGGCGTCTTCCATTGTTTCCCCGGTGATATTGAGGATGCCTACCGGGTTTTCGACCTCGGTTTTCTAATCTCGGTGGGCGGAGTAATTACGTTCAAAAATTCACGCATGTCCCGAGTGGCAACCGAAGTCCCGCTGGAAAAGATGATGCTCGAGACCGATGCCCCTTACGTAACCCCGGAGCCGTTTCGAGGCAAGACCAATTATCCGGCTTATATCGTCTATACGGGTCGCAAACTGGCTGAACTTAAAAAACTGTCTTTCTCCGAAGTAGAAAAAATAACCGACCGCACCGCCCGGAAATTTTTCCAGCTGGTCCCCCTGTTCGAGGGCTGAACCGTGCCGCCGTATCATCCCAAAAAACGTCTCGGTCAGCATTTTCTGAACGCCCCGGCGGTAATCAACGCAGTCATCGAAAGGGTTAATCCCGGACCGGGTCAGAATATCATTGAAATCGGTCCCGGCCAGGGCGTGTTGACCGTCCCGCTGGCTGAATCCGGCGCCAGTGTGCTGGCGGTTGAATTCGATGAAGACCTGATGCGCGGTCTGAAAAAAATTATGGCCGCATATCGCAATGTGAAAATCCTGTGTCTTGATTTTCTGGAATTTGACCCCGATAAAGATACTTTTGCATCCTTCAAGCTGGTCGGCAACATCCCTTATAATATAACTTCGCCGGTTATTGACTGGTGTATCCGCCATTACGAGGTGCTCGATTCGGCGGTACTTATGGTGCAGAAGGAAATAGCCGAGCGACTGGCGGCTTCGCCGGGCAACAAAAACTGGTCGCCCTTGTCAATCTTTACCCGTCTTTATTTCACCGTGAAAAAATTGTTCGATGTCCCGCCGGAAAGTTTTTATCCTCCGCCGGAAGTACATTCGGCGGTGGTCGTGCTGGTACCCAGGATAAAAGTCAACGTGCCGGATTTTAAACTTTTTGAAAGGGTCGTCCGGCAGTCTTTTTTGCATCGTCGCAAGCTCTTGATTAACAATCTGGTACCGGATATTATTGCGGAGTCGAAAACGGCCGAAGGCATTTTCTCCGGACTTGGTTTTAAGGATAACCTTCGCGCTGAAGAACTGTCAATCGAGCAATTTTTAAAATTGACTAATTATTTAATCTCGCATAACATTATATAACACAATACGTATTCTGTACTTATAAGATGATAAACCTTTTATCAAGGATGATGTCTTGGCTTTATTGTCAGTAAATCTGGATCAGGTGGCGGCCCTTCGAGAGGTACGCCGCTTTAAAGAACCCGACCCGGCGCAGGCGGCGGTGCTGGCCGAACTGGCGGGCGCAGATGGTATCGCCATTCAATTGCGGCGTGACCGCAAATATATTCGTGACCGCGACCTGTATATTTTAAAGGAAGTGGTCAAGACCAAACTGATTCTGGAAATTCCCCCCACCGAGGAGATTATCGCCAAGGCGCTGGAGGTTAAACCGTGGATGGTTACTTTCGTGGCGGACCATGCCGACAGCAATACCCCCGTAAGCGGTATCGATTTCAATAACGCCCCGATTGATTACCGTGATATTGTAGAGCGCTTTCGGGGAGTGGGAGTGAATACCTGTTTTCTTGTTGAGCCGAACCATGACGCCATTAAGGGAGCGCACAAAGCGGGAGCGTCGGCGGTGCTGATAAACTGTTCCGGTTTTACCGAAGCCCGGACGCTGGAACAGGCGCAGACCGGGCTGGATAAAATCGACAATGCCGCCCAGCAGGCCGTGAAAAACGAAATAGCAGTCTATGCCGGCCGCGGAGTCACCTATAAAAATATCTTTCCTCTGGCGGAGCTCGGGGTCATTGACGAATTTATCATCGGTTATGCCATCGCCATCCGGGCGCTCCTGGTCGGCTATGAACGGGCAGTGAGCGAGATGCTTCAGCTTATGCACCGCGGTCAAAACCGGGAATAATACCGCCATGAACCTTACCGACGGGCCGGAGCCATACCGCGAAATTGTTATCGATGTTCCCGTCGGTGTAAATAATGAACGCCTTGACCGGTATCTGGGCGGCCTTGAGAAGGTCGGCCTGACCCGTACCCGCGTGCAGAAACTCATCGACGAGGGACGGGTGCTGGTTGACGGTAAGGCGGTGCCATCACGGTATCAACTTAAAGGGGGGGAGATAATTCAAATTACGGTTGTACCTCCGCCGCAACCGGATTTAAAAGGCGAAGATATCCCGCTTGATATAGTTTTTGAGGACGACTGCCTGGCCGTAGTCAATAAACCGGCGGGCATGGTCACCCATCCGGGGGCGGGTAACTTCAGCGGTACGCTGGTCAATGCGCTGATATATCACTTAAAAAATTTATCGCCTATAGCCGGTGCCGACCGACCCGGCATTGTGCATCGCCTGGACAAGGATACTTCCGGTTTGCTGGTAATCGCCAAAAAGGACGACGTCTATCTCTCGCTCCAAAAACAAATTCAGGAGAAAAGCCTTAAAAGAACCTATACCGCATTAGTCTGCGGACACCTGCCCGAAGACGAGGGCGAGATTAATCTGCCTATCGGCCGGTCTCTTAAAGACCGCACCAGAATGGTTGTTACCAATGTCGCCAGCCGCGAGGCGGTGACCGGATGGAAACTGCTGGACCGTTTTCGCGCTTATGACCTGGTGGAGGTGCGTCTGATGACGGGGCGGACACACCAGATCCGGGTGCATTTTGCCCATCTGGGGCATCCGGTGTTCGGCGACCCCGAATACGGCGGGCGGGAGAAATGGCACCGGGGGATTTTCGCTCCCGAACGCCCGCTGGCGAAACAGTTGTTGGCTCTTATTGACCGCCAGGCATTGCACGCCAAACAAATATCTTTCGTACATCCGGTCACTAATGAGCTTATGACTTTTGACGCCCCCTTACCAAAAGACTTCAAAGCCGTCCTTGATTTGCTGGAGCTCGAAGGCCGATAGAAATAATATTGACAATTTTATTTTAATTATTTGTAAAAGTTAAGGACCTTCC
>CAZUAS010000014.1:0-39166 GCA_964618515.1 uncultured Ignavibacteriales bacterium
GGCCGCCACGGATTTGCCATATTGGCTAATCGTTTTAGCGTTCATTTCGAGTCTGAATTTGAAAGCGTCTGCGCCCCGCTGGCGGATTCGGTACAACAGCTTATTCAAGCAAATATCGAAATTCACTGCCTGCGCGATTTAACCCGGGGCGGACTGGCCACCACCCTGGTTGAAATAGCCGAGAGCTCACGATATCAAATCCTTCTTAATGAAAATGCGGTTCCTGTTCGAGATGATGTCCGGGGAGCCTGTGAAATCCTCGGTTTCGAACCTTACTACGTGGCGAATGAAGGCCGTTTCGTGGCTTTCGTACCGGAAGCAGACGCCGCCAAAGCTGTTTCCGTTCTGCGCGTAAAGTGCGGCTGGAATCAAGCAGGCATTATCGGACGGGTAGCCAAGGACCAATCAGCGACAGTCATCATGAAAAGTTCAATTGGTGCGGAACGAATAATCGATATGCTGAGCGGGGAACAACTTCCCCGAATCTGCTGATTGCCCCCAAGTTTTTATTTCTTACCCTTTTTTGACGCCACCTGATTGCCCAGCCAGTCGTACCAGGCTTCGAGCCCCGTTTCTTTCAGGCACGATATTTCGAACACCTTTAAATCGGCATTTATCGTCCGGGCGTTTTTTTCAGCCTGCTTGATATCGAAATTTGAAAGTCCCAGTAAATCGATCTTGTTGATAATCAATACTGATGACCGGCGAAATATCGACGGATATTTTAACGGCTTATCATCACCTTCGGTAGTACTCATCAGTACCACTTTCATGTCTTCACCGAGGTCATAACTCGAAGGACACACCAGATTGCCGACATTTTCAATGAATAAAATATCCACGCCCTCAAGGTTCATTTCGTCAAGAGCCCGGGTGACCATTCTGGCATCAAGGTGACAGGCGCCGCCGGTTATAATCGGCCTGACGTTTTTACCCCCCGCCCCTTTGAGCCGGTCGGCGTCGTTTTCCGTCTGCACATCACCGGCGATTAATGCCATGTTATACTTGTTCCCAAGCTCTTTCAAGGTACGTTCCAGAAGACTGGTCTTCCCGGAACCGGGGGAGCTGACCAGATTTAAGGTCACTATCTTCTGCTTTTCCAGTTTCTTTCTAATATCAGTCGCCAGGCGGTCATTTTCCGACAGTACTTTTTTCTCGACTGTTATTTTTTTACTCATCTTAACACCATCATATTTTCAGTCAATGCTGTAATTATTGCCCTGCAATATAATCAATATCCAGTTCTTCACCCTGACTTATTTTCAAATCCGGGGATCCGCATTCAGGGCAGATAAATACGAAATCCTGTACCTCAAAAGCATTTCCGCAGGCACGACATTCACCTTTTACGGGTATCTTTTCAATTTTAATTACCACCCCCGCCAGTGATGTATCGCCAGTCGAGGCTTCGAAGGCGAAAGTCAGCGCGTCGGGATTAACCCCAGTCAGAGCGCCGATTTTAAGCCCTATTTCCTCGACCCTGGTCAGATGCTGACGAGAGGCTTCTTTTTCGACAATATGAATTATTTCCGTAGCAATACTTAATTCATGCATGAAAACCAACCGGACGTATCAAGACTGCTTTATTTCCACTAATTAACTTCGGGAAACAGTAAAAACAACCCCTTTTTCATTTGGTTAAATGAGTCATGACCCGCGTGACCAGTTGCTCCAGGGCCTTCGCCACCGGGGCAGACAGTTCCCCGCCCATATCGCAGGTATTGGCGACTTCCATCGCGACAATTTTAAATTCCTCGGGAAAATCAATTTTAAGTTGCCGGGCAAGTTGAATCAGTTCGGGAATACCGGTGTAATGCGGCGAGGGGTTGGCAACAGGCACCAGTTCCTCAGGAACGATATCCACTACCGTACCCGGAGGGAAGCGGCCGGTTTTCATCGCATCGATAATAATCGCTTTCCGGTAACCGATAAATAAATCAAGCAAGGCTACGCCGTGAAGGCTGGTTTCGACAAAATCAGCCCGGTCGGAAGCCATCGGGGCAATTTTCCGTACCGCCAGAATCCCGACGGCGTCGTCGCTGAAAAGCTCGTTGCCCAGCCCCACCACCACCTGTTGTTTAGACTTAACCGCGGCTTATCTCCTGCTTTAACCGGTAATCCTTATTGAACACTCTCACTACCAGCGGCATCTGCCCCGGTAAAGCATGCGTGGCACAGCCATGACAGGGGTCATAAGCCCGGAATGCCATCTCAACCATATTGAGAATACCATCATCTACTTTCCCCTCGGAAATCAACCCCTTCGCTGCCTTGTCCACCGACATGGCAATACGGGCGGCGTTGTTCTGAGTGGCGACTATCAAATTAGCCCCGGTTATTATTCCCTTATCATCGGTTTTATAATGGTGAATCAGGGTGCCCCGCGGAGCTTCTACTATCCCGATACCTTCCACCGGTGTTTTCCTGGGAATCACCCGGACATCGGGACTGACAATTTCCGGGTCGTTGGCCAGCTCTTTCATCCTTTCGGCGGCATTTATCAATTCTATCAGGCGTGCCCAGCTGGTCGCCAGGGTATGATGAACCGGTTTACCGCCCAGAGTTTTATAAAACTGGTCATAGGCTTCCTGAGCCAGCGGTGTCGCCATGCCCTCGCAGGCATTCAACCGCGCCAGGGGCGCTACGGCAAAGACTCCGCTCTCGGCGCCGTCTTTAAAACCCTTCCAGCCGATTTTTTTCAAGTATGGAAACTTGATATAACTCCACGGTTCCACATGCTCAGCTATATGGTCAAGATACTGGTCGGCGGCAAACTTGACATATTCCTTCCCGTCCGGATTTACCACCCGTAACTGGCCCTCGTAAAAATTACTCTTATTCTTTTCATCCACCAAACCCATGTAATAGGTTTTATGGCTGTAAGTGTCGGAAACGATATAATCGACATACTGCTGGTTTTTAAGCACGACATCGTTAAAGAGTTTCAGCGAGAACTGGCCAAAGCTTACAGCCTGTTCGGCGACATCGATAAACTTCTGCTGGTCTTCCCTGGCAATCGGCTTGGAAATGCCGCCCGGTAAGCCGAATACGGGATGGATGGTTTTACCCATTGCCAGGGCCATCAAACCACGCAGTTTTTCCCGTACTTCGATTACCTGCAGTCCGATTTCCTGACCGACTTTACCGATTACCCCGAGAATATTGCGTTCGGCTTTGGGGGCGGTGGGACCGACGACGAAATCCGGTCCGGCTAGAAAATAGAAATGAAGGGCGTGGTCCTCGATGAAGAAAATATTGTAAAGCAACTCACGTACTTTTTTAGCGGCAACCGGCGGGTCGACTTTATAAAGGTCGTCCAGAGCTTTGGTGGCAGCCATATGATGCGCGGTCGGGCAAACCCCGCAAATACGCGGCGTTATCTGGGGCATATCCTCGGCCGGACGACCAATCGCAAAACGTTCGAATCCCCGTAACTCCGGTACCTGGAAATAGGCCCGGTCAACATTCCCCTGGTCATTCAGGAAAATATCAATTTTACCATGCCCCTCAAGGCGGGTAATCGGGTCAACTACTATTCTCTTTTTCATGGTTATTTCTCTCCTTGAACGGCCGGTTGGTAATGACGATGCAACAGCGAGGTCGGCAGACTGTAACGGTAAAATGTTCCCACCGGGTCGACCACTTTACAAAGTATCTTTTCAATTTCCTCTTCATCATTGGCATCGGCCAGCGAGGCTATGGCTGATAGCGCTTTCATACCGTAATCCAGGACATTGCTGACCGGCCCCATACAACCGGTACACGGCATATTAACCCTGGTACAGGCTGCCCCGCAGCCTTTGCGGGTAATCGGCCCCAGGCAGAGCAAGCCCTGGGCTAACAGGCATTTCTCCGGGTCGACCATTATTTCATGGGGGCGCTTAAATTCTTTCTGGCTCATTTTATCCGGCTTGGTTTCCTTGCGCGGGCATTCATCACACAGAGCGATATCAGGCGCCAGAATCGAACCTTTAGGCGGCAATTCCCCCTTGACAATCTTGTTGAACATTTCCCCTACCAGGCCAACCGGCGGCGGACAGCCGGGCAGATAATAATCCACCGGGATAACCTGATCAAGAGTTTTGACCGTGTTCCACAGGTTGGGCAGAGTCACAATTCCCTGGGGGGCTTCATATTCTTCTCGCGGAATAACCTTTTCCTCGTTCACCACACTGGGCGCGTTGAAGAAAGCTTCTTCGAACATGGCCTGACGGTCAAACAGGTTGGCCAGGCCGGGAATACCGCCGGTGTGGGCACAACTTCCGAAAGCCACCACCAGCTGTGATTTTCGCCTTAACAATTCTACCATTTCATGTTGCTCGGAACTGCGTATGGCACCATTGATGAAACTTGCGGCCAGCTCGCCGTCGGCCAGATTCTCCACATCACTGCGTTTAAAATCCATCGCCACCGGCCAGAAAACGATATCCACCGCCCCGACGACTTTGAGAATATCCGCACCCAAGTCAACAACGACTTCATCACAACCGCCGCATGAAGCACACCAGTAAAAACCTACCTTGGGTTTACTCATGAAGCACCTCCTTTAGCCATAGCCACCGCTTTGGCTTTCACCGTTTTCTCCTTTGGAGGCTGCATTTTTGATATCGGTTCCAGTTGTAACGGTCCCAGCTTCCGCACCTGTTCGGTCATCTGGTTGATGACTTTCTGGACTTTGTCGCCCTCGGAAGCGGCAATCCATTCCAACCGGATACGCTCTTCTTCAATACCCATTTGACTTAAAAACCGTTTTAATAATTTGAAACGACGCAGCGCCTTGTAGTTGCCCTGCTGGTAGTGGCAATCGCCGGGATGGCAACCGCCGATAAGCACTCCATCGGCACCCTCGCGAAACGCCTTCAGAACAAACTGCGGGTCAAGCCGTCCGGAACACATTATCCGAATGACGCGCACATTGGGTGAATAGGTCATGCGGGCCGTTCCTGCCAGGTCGGCGGCCGTATAAGTACACCAATTACAGAAGAAGGCGACAATCCGCGGTTCAAAATGGTTCCTATCGTTATCAGACATAACTGATTACTCCCTCGATTTCATGTAAAATTTGTTCGTCGGTAAAGAGGTTCTGTTGCAACGCTCCTGACGGACAGGCAGCCACACAGGTACCGCACCCCTTGCAGAGCGCGCCGTTCACCGATGAAATATTCTTCTCGATATTGAAACTGATGGCGCCATAGGGACACAGTGCCACGCAAGTTTTGCACCCGGAGCAGAATTCCTCCTGTACATAGGCGGTGTTTGGTTCCAGTTCGACATAACCCTTATCGATAAGAGCCAGAGCCTCGGCCGCCGCCGCCCCGGCCTGGGCGACACTGTCGGGGATATCCTTGGGTCCCTGGCAGGCACCGGCCAGAAAAACACCATCAGTGAAAGTCGATACCGGAGCCAGCTTGGGATGGCGTTCCAGAAACCACCCCTCATGACTGCAACTGATGTTAAACTTCCGCCGGACATCTTCAGCATCATCATGCGGTTCCAGGCCGACTGAAAGCACTACCATATCCACCGGTATCCGTCGTACCGCCCCCACCAGGGTATCCTCAGCGCGAATCACCAGCTTGCCTTCCTCTTCTGGAATAGTCGCCCAATCGGATATCTCGGCCACCCGCCCCCTGATGAAGTGAACATTCTCCTTCAGAAGTTTTTCGTAAAACTCTTCGTACCCCTTTCCGGGCGTCCGCATATCAATGTAGAAATTGTAAACCTCAGCCCCGGTGCGCTCCTTGATAAGATGCGCCAGCTTCAGAGAATACATGCAGCAAACCCGCGAACAATAGGCGTTGGTCCTGGAGTCCCGGCTGCCGACACAATGAACGATGCCTACCGTTCGAGGTTTTTCACCGTTCTTAAGATGCACCTCGCCCCCGGTCGGCCCGGCGGCGTTGACCATCCTTTCCACCTCAAGACTGGTGTAAATATTGGGATATTTCCCGTACCCGTACCTTGAAATGCGCTGGGCGTCGAAGGTCTTGAAACCGGTCGCCAGAATTATGGCTCCCACCTCGATTTCCTTGATCTCCTCTTTCTGGTCGAAATCAATGGCTCCCCGCTCGCAGGCGTCAACACAGGTTTTCTTGCACTTGTTTCTTTTAATCTGGACACAGCTCTCCGGGTCAATCACCGCCACCAGCGGTGTGGCCTGAGGGAAAGGAATATAAATCGGTCGGCGTTTGCTCAAACCGACATTAAATTCATCTTTGGTAACGCCTTTTTTGAAAACGCAGGCTTCGACACATTCATAACAGCCGACACACAGGTCTTCTTTGACATAGCGGGGTTTGCGGCGAACCTTGACTTTAAAATTGCCTACAAAACCCTCCACCCCGTCTACCTCCGAATAGGTCCAGAGCGTGATATTGGGATGCGAGCGTACCGCAGACATCTTGGGGGTAAGGATACAGGCGGAACAATCGAGCGTAGGAAAGGTTTTATCAAATTTAGCCATGTGGCCGCCGATAGTCGGTTCTTTTTCAACCAGGTAAACTTTGCGCCCGGCATCAGCCAATGTCAGGGCGGCATGAATACCGGCAATCCCGCCGCCGACCACCAGGACATTCGTATTTACGGGAACCCTGGTTTTCTCCAGCGGTTTATGTAAAACGATGCGGGCAACCGCCGCCGCAATCAACGCCTTGGATTTCTCCGTTGCGGCGCCTTTATCGGGCGTAACCCAGCTCACATGCTCCCGGATATTGGCCATCTGGAATAAAAACGGGTTGGCGTCGGCGGCCATCATCGCCCGGCGAAAAGTCGGCTCATGCATCAGCGGCGAACACGACGCCACCACCACCCGGTCAATCAGACCTTCCCGAAGGTCCTTCTGAATCAGTTCCTGCCCCGGATCGGAACACATAAACTTGTATTCACGGGCAACCGTTACATTGGGCAGGGTTCTGGCGAAATCCACTGTCTCCTGAACATTTACCTTGCCGGCAATATTTATCCCGCAGTGACAGACATAAACTCCGACTTTAGGTTTCCCGTTCGATGAAGGTGTCTTAGCTGTGGACATACTGGCCTCCTTCTTTTTTACTGAAAACCCGTGAAGGCTTGATGAACACCCGGTTTAAACCCAATTTCCGGTTTTCAAGACCAAAAGCATGCCCCATTAACTGGGTAAAGTAAAGTACCGGCAGATTCAATTCGTGCCCGTAAAGATTACTCATCCGCTCCTGGTAACATTCCAGGTTGAACTGACAGAGAGGACAGGCAGTGGCAACGATATCACAACCCCGCTTACGGGCTTCCGCAAGCAACACGTAACTCAGGCGGATACCGACATCCTGAACGGTCCCGGTCAGTGAACCACCGCAGCACCGGGTCTTTAACGACCAGTCCACCACCTCACCGCCCAGAAGCTTGATAAGCTTGTCCATCGTCTGAGGATTATGAGAATCATCAAAGTCGGCATACGGCCGTACCAGCTGACAACCGTAATAGCAGGCTACTTTAATTCCTTCCAAAGGTCTTTTAACCCGGGAAGTAATTTTCTCGACGGGTATATCATTAATAAGAATATCCAGAGGATGGCGGACGTGGACTTTATCGTTGTATTTTAGCCCGCCCGCTTCCAGGGCCCGGTCTATTTTCTTTCTCAGTTCGGGATATTCAGCAAGGTACCGATGCGCTTTATTGAGCCCGAGATAACAGGCGGCGCAGGGGACAACCATCTCGGCATAATCCTCTTCACCGTTCTGACGTTCCGCCAGAGCGAAATTGCGGGCACTCAGGGCAAAGGACTTCAACTCACTTATCGACATATATGCCGTTGCACCACAACAATTCCAATCTTCCAGCTCCTTCAAAGGAATATCCAGAGCGGCAAATACCGCCAGAAGAGATTCCTCATAAGCCCGCCCGGTACTCTTAAGCGAACATCCGGGGTAATATATATAACTCATACGACCTCCTTCCCGGCCGTAATCAGCTCTTCCTTACCTTTAACCATGTGTTCTTTCTCCAGAACCTTCAAGATACTCTTAAGTTCATCGCGTCGTTTTATCGCTTCCCGTTTCGGACTCAGGCGTCCCTGGGACCAGAGGCGAAGGCCCAGGGTCATCTGTTTGAATATTTTTAAGGGATTGGTTTTCATAAAGAGATTCACCAGTACCCAGCTTTCAGTGCTGCGTCCGTATTTCTCCACCGTTTTAAAGAATTCCTCCGCCAGCACGGGAGTCGGGAATCGCTTGGGATATACTTTTCCCCGAATAGCCAGGCGCTTGGCAGCGTACATGATATCGGTCAACTTTATTTCCTTGGGACATTCGACCGTGCAGGAATAGCACGAAGCACATAACCAGGTGGTATAACTGCTCAGTACTTCTCCTTTGAATCCCGCCCGTATCATGGCAATAATCTGTCGCGGTGTATAATCCATATACGGACTCAAGGGACACATACCGCTGCAGGTGCCACACTGGATACAACTGTAAAGTTTATCCCCGCCGGGTATGGACGCAATTTCGCTGGCGAAATCCGGGTCAAGTTCCGACTCGTAACGTATCTTGCGCCACCCTTGCCACTTATTCATAAAAATCCTCCTCTTTGAGGCTATCATTTATTTCCAGAAGTTACTTTTTCTCCGCGTCAGCAAACACTTTCTCGCCGCCTGGCATTATCAAACAACAGCATAAACGAAAATAGGTCAAACCGACGGTGAAAAGCCGGCTTAACCTATTTAATCTATCCCCCGGTTCTATTTTTTATACGGTCATATTCATTACCTCGAAGACCGGAGCGGGATGTTCCGATACGCCGCACCGGAGTAGCCCAAGGCATGACATGAACACGTCTTACGGTACGATGCGGCAAACAGGGCTGTATCGGCATACCTCGGGTACCTTTAAAAACGAAGTTAAAAAGCGAAGCCTTTTCGATATATGTGAAAAATATCACAAATAAAATTAAATAACAATACCCCCGGGGGCAATTGATAATAACATTATGCATACCGGCAGGATCTGATATCCCGACCCGGTGAAAAAAGCAATATAATGCAACACCAATACTTCGCTCACAACTATGACTATCCCAAAAAGTCAAATCACTAACCTACACCTGATTCCGTTAACGAATACACTACTGCCATTGTATTCTTTCATAACAACGTTTAAATATATATATTTAATTTGGTATGTCAATCGAAATAATGGCATACCCTCTTCAAGTACTAACTTTCCATTCTCAGTGAAACATATCTTTTCAGGAAACATTATAAAAAACAGACCATAACATAAAACTTTTAAAATAAACTTCTTAATATAATTTAACTTAGTAACAGATTTGGCCGGACGTTTAAATATAACCAACTACTTGAAATAAAATGCGTAAATAAATCAGATTGCATTCTTTTTGTGTAAATAATATAATATTAACAGGCTATTCGGGAAGCGGGTAAATGTGACATAATCTGTCTTCTTATTCTTTACAAAGGAGATAAAATGAAATTCCAAGACCACCTCGAGGGTGACATAGCGGTTTTTGAGATTTCCGGTAAAATAATGGGAGGTGAAGAAACCACCTTATTTTATGGCCGGATACGCGAATATATCAACCTCAACAAGAATAAAATAATTATAGATTTAGCTAAAGTAGAATGGATCAACTCGGTAGGCATTGGGGTTCTAATTTCGACCCTGACCACCGTGACCAACGCCAAAGGTCGACTGGCGCTGGTAAATATTAAGAAAATTGAGAACCTCCTGAGTGTAACCAGGCTGATTACCGTATTCGAACATTTTGACAGCCGCGATGCCGCCATCAAAGATTTATCAATGTAAAACCTCAGTCGATGACTTTATCACGGGTAAGGGTCTCATCAAAAATATCCCGTCGGTTCGAATCCAGCCAGTAACGCAGTGACAATCGCCTTATTTCCGAAAAATACTCAGGCGTCAGATTGCCGTATTCAGCGATGGCCTGTGCGATATCTTTTCTGATTTGAACCAGGATACTATCCTTAATTTTCAATACCAGCCGGTCAGCTCCCTTGATAAAAAGGACCCGGGGCGATGACTCACTGTTTTCCACTCTTATCGTACCCCGTCCCAAACTGGCGCCGGTGGCGGCTTGAAGACCATCGTTAAGACAGCTCAAAGGCGGCTGTAATGAGGCGTAACTGACCACCTCCAGTTCGTCCAGCGATGCCCCCAGAATTTCCCGGGCACGAATACCCATTTTGGCTCCAAGAATCGAGTAAATACCCAGGTGCCGGTGTAATTCGTTGGTCAGAAGGACGGCGTACCATTCCTCCAGACCATACCTGTGGATCAAATCTGCCGCCAGGGGGCGGATATCCGCCCGGAGCAATTCCGGCTCGGTCGGGATTTTTTCAAAAATCACCGCTTTACGGACTTTCATATTGTTAAAATCTCCATCTGTGCAATTCCTCATATAAATTTCACGGGCACTCTTAAGGTCTAAAGACTTCAGAGTGAAAACCGAGCTATGACCTTTAACCGGGTTATAGTCGGCGATTTCCGGCTCCATCAGGCAAAGAACGGGCGTTTCATCCCAGGCGATAAAATGTCCGCTTTTTAACAGCTTTTGAACATTTGCATGCCCATGAAGTTTTTTAACAAACTCCGCCCCTGTTCCGGAGCAGCGGCTTAGAGCATTATATAAGTCGGTATCGAATAATAATAACAGCGAATCCGGCTGACTGTAACAACGCACCGTTATCCCGGAAGAAAAAACCGCACGGACCGCCAGGGTATCACGAGCCGTATTCCATGAAAGCTCGGCAGAAGATAACGGATTACCGTAAAAAGCCAAACTGCTGATTTTCTTTTTAACAGCAGGGTCAGACCGCAGCAATTCCGCCAGGTTGGTCAATGAACCCAGACAAATATAAACCACCGGAGCATCCCGAAAGCTAAAAACCTCCCTGAGTACTGTTTGTGCATCTTTGAAAATAACGGTCGTATCTATTACGGGGAAATTACCCCAGCCCATGGCTTCCGACATGGTGCGCCATGGCGGAGCGGGTTCATTTAAAACTCGGCCGACCCCGACAGGTATATCAGTAAAACCCATGAATTTCAGGGCGCGCAAAATATTAACAGCTCCCGATCGGGGGGCACAGGCGCCATCGCTGGTCACGATTGCCATAATTTGAAAATGGTCGTCCTGTAACAGCAATGTCAGCGCTCGTAAATCATCAAGAGCAACATCAGTGTCGACAATAACAGGTATCTTTACCTCATGGGCATAGAGTATCCCCGATGCCCACATGACAAGCATGACTGATCCGACCATGAATAATTTTTTAACCATTGTAAAAATCCTGTATGTCGTCATCTCTTTCTCCCTTCTAATGATTGACTTTTATTTTCCTGCAGATATCGCATAAAAACGAATAGTCCAGGCCGCATTTTTTCAGAAGTTCCCGGTCCGCGGCGATTTCTTCGGTGCTGCCGACCGCCACGATCTCGCCCTTTTGCAATATTGCCAGACGCTCGCAACAGGCGCACACCGGAAGTATCGACTGTGATACCACGATAACCGAAGATTCCAGACTTATAATTATTTCGATAAGCTGACTGACCATGGCCGGGTCGAGATTGGCAAAGGGTTCGTCAAAGGCGATTACTTCGGGATTACTCACCAGCACCGTCGCCAGAGCAACCCGCTTTCTCTCTCCATAGGAGAGATGATGTGATACTTTTTTTTCAAAACCGTCAAGATTAAGCCGTTTGAGAACCGCCTTCACCTGCCGGGATACATCGTCACTTTTCACCCCGGCACAGAGCGGCCCGAAAGCTACGTCTTCCTCTACCGTGGGGTTGAACAACTGGTCATCGGGATTTTGAAACACCAGACCTACTTTTCGTCTTATTTCCTGAAAATTATGTTTTTCAACCTTCAATCCGTTAATCTTCACCACCCCCTGTCCCTGCAGGATGCCGTTGAGATGCAAAAGCAGGGTCGATTTACCGGCACCGGATGGTCCTATGATACCCAGTTTCTCTCCCGGACGAACAGCCAGGGAGATATCTTTCAAAACGGGTGTCCCGGTATTATAAGCAAAATGAAGATGCTCTATCGCAACCATTAAAGGCAAGGCAGTATCCTTTACCTCTGTTGTCATCAGACCATTCCCCTTAAAAGAAGTAATAGTACAATAAAACCAATCATTACTAGACCGTCTTTGAAGGTAAAGGAAAGTTTTCTGTAAACGGGGAAATTTCCTTCAAAACCCCGGGCCAGCATTGCCTGGTAAACCAGGCGGGAGCGCTCCCAGCTGCGGATAAAGACGAGGGCGGCCTGGTTGCCGTAAAGGGCTAAAAGCCCACCCGATGGGCGACCTGTCAAGCGGCCTTCGCGAGCGCGACCGGTGCGGAGGGTTTCATCGGTAAGAATAAAAATATAGCGATATGTCAGGGCCACAATAATATTAAATACAGCAGGACCTTTCATCAGGCGCAGGGCCGCCAGAAGAGTATGCATTCTCTCCGTGGAGGTCAGAACCGTCAGTACCAGTAACGCCCAAAAAGCTTTCAGCAAAATCGACAACGGCTGATAAACTATGGTATTGATATCTGACGCTATATCCTGCCCGGTCAAAATCAATGATACCGGTAGTAATATAACCGCCGCCAGGATAAAAGGTGCTACCACCAGTATTCTTTTAAGGTAATAACCAAGCGGCACCCGGCTTAAAAAAATTACAACCGCCAAAATCAGATAATAGAGACCGAAGGAAATAATTTCCCCTCGCGGCTCCGACGTTACTATCACCAGAGCCGCCAGGGCGCTGATTATCTTTGCCCGGGGGTCGAGCCGGTGTACCAGCGAATCCAGACCCGCATATTTGTCCAAAAAGTCGTGACGCATCCCGAGCGCTTCACTTATGCAATAATTGTCGTGCCTTATACCAGTAAATCAAACCGGTAATTCCAAAAATCAGAGACAACCCCCAGATAAGTTTGAACCAGGTGGGTATTTCGGAAGAGCTGACCGGCCGAGGATTATCTACCACTTCCATCGCCTTTAACGTCTTTGTTTCTTCATCAAAAAAATCCTCCATAACGACAATCTTTCTCTGCAGGCGATGACCCATTTCATCATCGATGCTTACCTGCCACTCTCCAGGAGCATCCGGAACGAATGAAAAGATACCGTTGGCATCGGCACGGCCATTTTGAAAAGCGGCTCTGGCGCTGTCCGGCGAAATTATTTCAAACACCGCAAATTTAATCGGTTTCCCGCCGGAATACATTACTCTGACAAGAATACAGGGATAATGCATCTCACTTTCTATCTGTACTCCGTGCGCTAAAATATCTCCACCTAAAAGCACCGTCAGTAAAATAAAAGTTTTATATTTCATGTCCGTAAACCTCCGGAATTCCAATGTTGAATTTGATAAAGAAAGTTACCACGGCGGTGGTTATGATTCCCTCCACGACTCCGGCCAGAAGATACAGAACGGCAATATAATAAATGCCTTTTCCGTACCCGGACAACTCAAATTCGACCGCCATCAATCCCGCTGGAATTATCACCCCGACCAGACCGACAGCAAAGGTTCTAAGCGTTGTAAAACGCTTGCCGCTTTTCCATACCAGCCAGCCCGCCAGAGCACCCAGACCCATATTTATGGTATTTAACCCCACCGACAGCAAACCCCCGTGTTGAAAAATAAGCGCCTGCAAAAGTAAAGCCGCCAACACGACCGGGATAACCTTTAAGCCCAGAAGCAAACCGGCCAGACCGAATAAACCAAGATGCAACGAAGTCCCGGCTATAGGAAAATGAATAAGCGAAACCGCAAACAAGGCGGCTCCGGTCAAACCCATCCGCGGAATATCCTCATTCTCGACTTTCCGACTCAGAGCATAAACCGCTCCCAGCACCAGAATATCGGCTGCCACACAAATCTCGGTTGCTACAACACCATCGGCAATGTGCACTTTCTTTTCTCCGGTCAGTACTTTCCTGTTATTCTTTTAATCATATTAAAATTAACACGTTATTTATTTTCGTGTTACCAGTCGTTAAAAAAATTGCTTTTACCCCGCCGTGGCGATATTAACCGAGGCATGCTTCACACCCTTGACAGCGCGAAGTTTGTTGTTCAGTTCCTCTATTTCTTCTGCCATCCCTCGGGCAATCACGATTTCCAGACAGTTGTGCCGGTCCAGGTGCACATGCTGCGAAGAGATGATATGGTGATGGAACTGATGCTGGATCCGGGTTAAGCGGCTCAGCAGTTCCCGCTTACGATGGTCATAGACCAGACTGATAGTGCCAACCACCTCCCGTCCTTCCATTTTATCCTGTTCCATCAGACTGTTATAAATCAAATCAGCCAGGGCTTTGGAACGGGTTGGGTAACCTTTGTGCTTTATACTTTTATCAAAGCGTTCCAAAAGCTGTCTTTCAAGGGAAACGCCGAATCTTACCAACCTTGACATATAAACTTCCGGATATTACATTTTTACAAATTCATAACACAATAATCTGTAAAAAGCAAGCTTTGTCATTAAATTTTTTATGAATATTGTCTAAAAAAAGTAATTTTTACAGTTTTAAAGTAGTCGTAAGTTATTCAGTTCAGGAAAAGAGAGTTTTTTAAACCCGGACCTTTTCCGAACAACTCTCTTTCGGCTCGACAGGAGTTTCTTCTCCCGTATGCAGGCATTGTGACCAGATACTGTACATTTCATCCTCGCGTGTTCGGGAATTGATGACCAGGTTGGCTTTACCGGCTTTAATCAAGTTCCGGAAACATTTCAGAAGAACCGGGTCAAAAGAACTGCCGGATTCTTTTTCCATTATTTCCAGCGCCTTATCCGTATCATAAGCCGGCCGATACACTCTGTCCGACGTCAGGGCATCGAAGACATCGGCAATACTGATTATCCGCATCCCGAGAGTAACGTCTTCACCCTTCAATCCATGAGGATAACCTGTCCCGTCCAGCTTTTCATGGTGATGTAATATTAACGGTTTGATATCCCAGGGAAATTCCATTCCCCGCAACATTTCCACTCCCCAGCCGGGGTGCTGCTTGATCAACTCAAACTCTTCCGGCGTGAGTTTGCCGTTTTTATTCAGGACGCAGTCATCGATTTTAATCTTACCGATATCATGCAACAGAGCTGCCGCCACGATAGATTTTATCATGTTCGACTTGAGACTCAATTCCTTAGCCAGAAGCAGGGCGAAAGAAGCCACCCGGTCGGAATGACCCTTGGTGTATTTATCCTTGAGGTCGACCTTCTGAGACATAAGGTCGAAAATTTCCAGGTATAATTCTTCAATCGACTTAATAATTTTCTCGATTTCGACCTGCTTACCTTCCGCCTTGAGTTGATTGTAAATGTGGTACGAGGCTTCGAGATCGGCCAGGGAATCAAGGTGCCGGTCCATATCCCTGAGAACAATCCCCCGCTCCATCAACACTTCCGCCTCGAGGAATTTCGCCCCGATTTCCCGGCTGATAGTGAGTCCTTCCTCGAAGAAATCAAGGGCGGCTTTATGGTCTTTTCGATGGCGGGCTATTTTACCGAAAATCTTTTTGGTTTCCACCAGATTACCGTTGACCAGGCTGGAATCAAGCAGGTACCGGTGGGCTTTCTGACAATGATATTCGGCCTCGGAAAGCTGCCCGCGTTTAATGTATAAATCGGCAAGATTGATATCGACAATCAGGATTAACGTGGCATCGTTGATATTGGTCCCGGTTTCATGGGCTTTCTTAAAATATTCAAATGCCTCGTCATTCATACCCTGTTCCGACAGGGTGATAGCCAGATTATTTTCAGTATAAGCCCGCTTGCGAATTTCCTGACCGGCTTCATATATCAAAAGCGACTCCCGGTATAATTCCAGCGCCCGCCGCCAGTTGCCGCGCATATTCATTATTGTCCCCAGGTTGTTGATGAGGTCGGCATAGAGCAAACGGTCACCGGTCTCCCGGGCGGTTTTAATGGCTTCATCATAAGTAAGTTCCGCTTCTTCGAATTCGCCCAGCTCCACATAAACCACGCCCAGATTCCTCAGAGCTTTGCACATCCCTTCCGGGTCGTTCAGGCGGCGGTAGGCGCCGATTGCCCTCTGCAGGTAACCCAGCGCCCGGTCATGGTCCCCTTGCTTGGCTAAAAGCTGACCAATCTGGGTGAAAGTTTCCGATTTTAAAGAAAGATAGGTATTATCGCGACAGAGGTTCAGTATTTTCTGGTATTCCTTGATGGCCAGTTCGTACTTGCCCTGGAAGGCGAAAGCTTTCCCCTTTTCCTTATGTAAATCAAGCCGGAGTTCCCTTGAGAACTCCGGCAAGCCTTGAGCGTCCCATATTTCTTCAAGGGACCTCAGATGTTCGATGGCTTTCTCGAACTTGTAGGTTTTATTTGCTTCCCGGGCCAGATTCAGAAGATTCTGTATACTTTTAACCCAGTCCGGTTCAACCTGAGATGAATTTCGTGAGAAAATATCATCCAGTTTGACTTTCACTCTCGCTGTCATAAGCATTAATCCGGCGTCATTTCATTCCTGCCTTATTTCTGATATTCTGAAGAGTCTCTAAAGCTTCCTCATAAGCCTTCTGAGCTCCCAGCTGTCGGAACTGGTCGGCGGCTTTTTCCAGTTTCGAGACGGCCATCGGATATGTACCCTTCTCGATTGCCACCTGAGCCTGTTCATAAAGAATATCGGCAGCCAGCGAGGTCATCTTATGCTCAATCGCCATAGTATATGATTTTTCCAGAACTTTTTCGGCTCTGTCATAATTGCCCAGCAGTCGGTTTATCCTGCCTTCGATAAGTTCCAGTTCAGTCTCCAGGGCTTTGGAATTAAGCCCGGGAAGTATCTTCCTGGCGGTTTCCAGGACAGATTTTGCCAGAAGTGTTTCCCCCTGTTCGAGATAACACTTGGATATGTTCTGGTAACAGATTTCCACCAGAGTCAGGTCTTTCTCTTCCAGGGCTATTGCCAGCGCTTCATTGAGACTGGAAATGGCTTCTGAATATTCCTTCAACTCTGTCTGGGTCAGACCGATATTCAAAAGGACATAACCCTGCCTGATTTTGGTTCCAGCGCTCTGAAAATCAGCCAGACACAATTTGAAAATCTTATTGGATTCCTTAATATCCCCGGTGGCGGATTTAATCGCTCCCAGAGTATTCAGAATGGTCGCTCTGAGTTCGAAATTATTAATAATGGAGGCCCACTCCAGAGCCTGTTCACAGAGGCTCGAGGCCAGCTCGAAATGCCCCTTCTGGAAGAACATGTTAGCTCTGTTACGGGAACATTCCGCGGCGCCTTTATAATCTTCAACACTAAGAAATACTCTCTGAGCTTCCAGATAAAACGTATCCGATTTTTCCCAGTCGGACTGCATCATCTCGACCCGACCGATTTCTTTGAGAATCCTGGCCCGCAAACCCTGGTCATGGTCCGCTTCACGGGAATTGATAGCCGAAACCAGCAGTTCCATAGCTACCACGGTGTTTCCCTGCTGAAGCCAACCGCGTGCCAGGTCGAGGAGTGCAAAACCATCTCTAACCCCGGTGCAAATCTCGTTACCAGATATTTTCGTCTTCAGTGTATTCATAATCCTATCATCCACTTTAACAATTTTCCGCTCCAACATTATTACTGAAGGGTCGGTTTCAAATCGGATATCAAGCCGTAAGCAGAGAAATGCTCAAGTTCCGCGGTAATCGATTTATTGACAGTATCGACCGTACAAGCCAGGTCTTCAAACACACCGGTTTGATAATTAAACCAGGCAATACGTATTGACGCTTCATTTATACCCGTAAGGTCGGCATCACGATAAGACATCGTAACCTTTACCGGTTTTTCAAAAACCAGACCATTGGTCCCGAATTCATTATAGAAAACATTTAAATCAGGAATACTGATACTGAAAATGGTATCATGGGGTACCGCACCAGCGGGAATTTCAAGAACGACATCCAGAAGTTCCAGGCGACCACCTTCGGAAGCGGAAATAACCTGTTCAATATATAGTTCACTGGCCGAATACTGTACCGACGCTTTAAAAGCTTCAGAACGCTGTAAAAGGGTCGGTTGCTGCGGAACATCAGTGTTGTCCAGAGGTGACCGGGAACATCCGGCCATCATTAAGACAACCAGTATAAAGACTGACACTGATTTGAGGAAAGGGCTGTTAAATTTGGACTGCAACATCTTGGGATCCTTTCTTTATAAGACCAAGTTTCTTTTTTTTCGTTAATACAGTCCCTTATATCGCAAGCCTTGTGCCCAAGCCGATAATTCCATATAAAACAATGATAATCAATAAATTACCTTATTCCCAGGAAAGCCTGACCGATGCTTTCTTATATTGACTTTTGGAATAATTTAGACCGGTGTTTCTGCTGCAGAAAGATAAGTTGTTATCAAACAAGAATTTTAAAAATTACCACCAAATGGAACATTCCGTTCCAAAATCAAGCCTGACGGCGATTTCGTTCCAGACCGATACTCTCAATCATTCTTCTCAGACGGGGTCGTGATATTTTCAAAAAATCAGCGGCTTTGGTTTTATTCCACCCAAACATATCCAGTACTTGTTTGATAACCAGATTATCAATCTCCTGCAAAGTTATCCCTTGGGGAGGAACATCAATAATTATTTGTCTTCGCTCATTTAAGCCCACCCGTCCGCTTTTCAAGGCTGATTTAATATTGGACAGCCCCAACTCCTTACCCCTGGCCAGAAGAACCGCTCTCTCTATTATATTGCACAGTTGCCTTATATTGCCCGGCCAGTTACAATCTCTCAACGTCTCCAGTGCCTCCGGTTTGAACCTCAAGTCGGGTTTTCTATATATGGTGGAATAAAATTTTAAATAATGCTCCGCTATAATCGGGATATCCTCCGGTCTTTCCCGAAGGGAAGGCAGATGAAGTGTCAGAAGGTTTAAACGATAATACAAATCTTCCCGAAACCGACCCTCTTTTACCGCTCTGTCAAGCTCAAGGTTGGTAGCAGCAATCACCCGAACATTTACTTCCTTCTCGCTGACATCACCGACTTTGCGCAGCTTCTTATCTTCGAGCACCTTTAAGAGCTTAGACTGCGCCGAAGCTGACAGGTTACCGACCTCGTCAAAAAAGATAGTACCATTCATGGCGTATTCGAACAAGCCCATTTTCTCCGAACGGGCATCGGTAAATGCTCCCCGGGCATGACCAAAAAGCTCCGATTCGAATAATTCATCCGGGATAGCTGAACAATTGACCTCGACCAGGTTATAACATTGACGCAAGCCGGTATGATGAAGAATCTTGGCTACCAGACTCTTTCCCGTACCGGTCTCACCCAGAATCAAGGCGCTGGGAAAGTCAACCTCGGACAACAACTTAAGATTATTTTTAATCTCGGTAATCAATGACGAACAGCCTACCAGCGAATCGAGACTATACTGTGAAACCGGCTTTTCCGGTTTCCGGGCGCCTGCTTCAATTTCGTTTAAGAAATTATGCAATCGGTTAAGACATTGTTCGGAAGTAAGTATTTCAGAAATCCCCAGCTTGGAATACCGCAGAGTGCAATCCTGGTCGGGAGAGGTCGCCTTGCCAACCAGACGAACCTGCTTACCGGCTGTAGCTATAGACATCAAAAAACTCGGGTCGGAAAAACGTTTATCGTCAAGGTCGACAAATACCAGATAAGCGCCATCGGTAATCTTAAAAAGTCGCGGGTCATCACGCCATATTAATGAAGCAGCCTTGTTCAGACTGTCCTCTTCAATCTGCTGTCTTTCCTTATAACCGACTATATTTCCGTATATAATTAAATTGTCAGACATATTTTTCCCTATACCGGCTTTTATCGGTAAATTCATGAAAGACTTAAGCTTGTTGAACGATTACATCTCCTCCCGTTTAATATCTTGACAGTTCAGAAGGTATCCACAAACAGTCTGTTAATATGGACTACAGTTATTGCCTTTTAGTACCTTTATCATTATCACTTTACCACGGAATATACCAGCCGGCTAGCCGTATTTATTCTTATCTAAAATAAATGTTTTTCGGAAAGTCTCAAAGAACGGATATAAAAATAGAAGTCTCAGTCTTCAACGAGGTATTAAATCTTTTAATGCCACAACGTAAAGCCGGCGTTGTTTACATCACTTTGGCGGTTAGTATTTTTTCGTTATCTTTTCTCTTTAATGTTTTATGACAGGTGGAACATTCTCCAAGATGCGCGTATTCCGGCTTCACAGCTTCCTGCCTGTGACAGGCCAGACAATTTTCATGCATGGCCAGGCAAAAAGAATTGGCATACCTTATTTTCATCTCTTTAGTCGGTTCGCCGACCAGGAACATATTTTCCCGGTGACATTCAAGACAGTCCCGGGCGGAATTTTTCGTCCGGGGAATTCCGGGGCGATGACATTTCTCGCAGGCATAATTTTCCGGGTGCCAGCCGCTTAATTTCTCCTCCCTGGCTACAAATAATTTGTGCTCTTCGTGGTTAAAGATATTGGTGGAATCATGCATATACTGATGACACCTGAAACAGGGAGTCGATTTATCTTTGGGCAAACAGATATGATGACACCGGGCACAGGAACTGGTATCTCCTAGGCGTCTTTGATGGTCCGCGTGGTTGAAAGTAGTGGTATACCCCCGACGGTCGCCGTCGATTTCAAGAATGTTTCGTTGCAGGTCCACACCGAGAGAAGGCTTGATGAGCGCATCTTCGCTACTCCGATAAGGCGGATACATGAGGATAAAACTTATGGGTATAACAAAAACCGCCAGCAGAGAAACCCGATGAAGACTGTCGGCAAGAACGACATTCCAGACCTGATGCGAGGTGCTTGAACTTTTAATCTTGATTTTACGCAGATAAGCATTTGCCGGTTTATCATCGAACACGGGCAGATATTCGGCCAGAGCCAAAAACACCAGCCCTGCCGCCGCAATAACGCCCAACCCCAGAGCCCATTCCGTCAGCGATGGAAAATATACCACCTCGGCATCACGAAAGTAGCCGAAAATTCCCACATTAAGCCGGTTAAATACCATCCCGAAAGCAGCCAGACCGGCCGCTACCCCCACCGGTACCGGCTTACTCCGAGTCCTGGGGTTAAGCATCAAAAGAAAGGGTAGCAATAACCCGAAGGCTATTTCTAATCCATATAACCAGCTTTCCGACCGCCCACTTATAAGCTCCCGCCAGGTACCAAGAATGACAAGGTCAATTATCTTTAACAACAGGTACACCATGAGAATGCCCGTACCAATCAGAGCCAGCCTGCTTATATCAGGCATTTCAAAGCCGAGTCCTTTGCGCGAGGATATGGCGCATACCAGACCTCGGGAATCATGAAGCATGGTTGTTTCCTGCGGGGAAACCGGTCCGAACACCGGTTCCGGATTATAAAATTTTGCCCAGATAATCCTCACCATCACCAGGAACATAATCCCGCCCCCCATTGCCGAAAGAATAAACAGAAGCGGCAAACGTGGTGAATACCAGAGTGGATATAATCTTTGCGGCGAAACCAGGAACAGGGAACCGAGCGAGGAATGATGCAACGAAGATAACGAAATACCGATTATTACCACCACGAAAGCGATTCCATGGAAAAATTTTACCAGCTTCTGTGCTTTTAAACCTTCGAAAATAAGCGGCGCCAGCTCAATGGCGGTAACGGTAAAATACAGTAAAACACACCAGAAAACTTCAAAGAGAAAGGAATTTATATTCCACATGAAGATGGGATGCCAGAAACGATATGGCAGACCGATATCAAAAAGAAGCGCCAGACAGGAACAACCATATCCCAGAAAAGCAATCAGTATTGCCGGCTTCAAATAAGGTTTAAACCGATCCAGACGAAGGACGTAAACGAGAAAACCAACTGTGAAACCGCTCGTCGAAAGAGCTACCCCGGCAATCATATTGAAAACCTTCCACAATCCCCAGGGAATACCATCAGTTAAATTAGTAGTCGCTCCCAGACCGAAAAGCATACGAAGAAGGGCGGCAACCAGCCCCGAAAAACTCAATATCCAGAAAATATCTTTCAATACCCGAACCCGATTATTCATTTCCCGCATCCTTCTTGTTTTCAGTTTCCTTTAAAGGTTTGGAATTATTTTCCTCGAATAACTTGTTTCTTCGTCTTATAATCCAGTTCAACCCAACCAGGCCGATAGCGACACTCATCCCGATAAAAGGAGTAGTATGCACCAGGGGTTCGGTTAAAGAGGGGATCGATTGGGGAATATATTCCGGCCAGCCCAGCATACTCAAATCAACATCGGAAATATAGAGCACGGAAGTACCGCCGAATTCTTTCTCTCCCCATATATGATTTATATAATCTTCCGGATTATTTCTTATGCGGGCTTGCGCTTCGGCCAGGAGCTTATCACGGTCTCCGAATTGAAGCGCTCCCTTGGGACAAGCTTCGACACAAGCCGGAATCTGCCCCTTTTCAATCCACTCGGCACACATATCGCACTTAGCCATAAGGGGATTTAACTTATCCCATTCGTAACGCGGAATATGAAAGGGACAAGCCAGCATGCAATAACGGCAACCGATACATTTAGAGGTATCGTATACAACCATACCATCCGGGGTTTTGGTCAGACTTCCCACCAGGCAAGCCGACACACAGCTTGGTTCCAGACAGTGCATACAACTTTTTCGGGCAAAACGGCCCTCAGCCGCCTCGATAATCGAACAAAACCGATAAGCAGACAGACCGTCATTATATTCCGACCTCTCCCGCATAGCTTTAGAGGATTCGATATGGTGTTTTTCAAGACAGGCTTCAACACAGCGTTCACAGGCGATACATTTGGTCACATCTATTAAAATTCCCACCTTCATACTTTAGCCTCCTTACCATAAAGACTTTCCGCCACCTGGTCACCCGCACCCGGTCGCAGCTGCCAGTGAATAGCTGATATACGGTCGAAAAAGAACAACACGATATGAGCCAGCTTGGTGAAGGGTATCAGAATAAACAACAGGGCCGCACTTAAAAGATGAAGCAACATGACCACATTCCAGGAAAAGGGATTCATCTTCGGATGCACCGCCATGTAGCCGGTTATGAAAGGAAGAAGAACAACTATCAGAATGACATAATCCGATTTCCGGCTCATAGACCTAAGGCGAATGGAAAACATCCGGAAACCAAGCAGGATAAACAGACAAACAATGGTAAACAGGGTCAGATAATCAGCTACCGAGGAACTTAATTGAGGTAAATTGACATTAAATAAGTCTTCCCATAAGACAATATGATTGGCCAGGAATAACGGCACCAGTATCAAACCGATATGACATAAAAACGATACGGTGGAAAATATTTTCGTGCCCGGTATTAGATGCCGCACTGGTATCACCCAGCTTAAAGTCTCCTTGAAGATTTTTTTCCAGGGAGCATTTATCAACCTTCTCCCCTTGTCGGCGACAATTGAATAAATCTGAATTATAACAAGCCGGACCAGGCCGAATAACATTATCAAAAAAGTCAGTGCAAATAACGGCCCCCGGGCAAAATCAATCCATTGTTCCATAGTTTTAACCTGATTAATACATGTTTACCTGAAATTACATCTCCATTAAAGCAGCTTCTTCTTTTCGCTCCCGGGGAGACTTCCCGCCAGGAATATGTATGGCTTTCAAGATAAGGTCATGCATACCCATCACCGTGCAGGGTATTTTATAGTATTCGACCAGTTCTTTCAGTTGCTTTTTGCAGTTGGCGCATGGCGCAATACATATTTCAGCCCCGGTTTGACGTAGCTGCTCGGCTTTAATTTTACCGGCCACGCTCATGCGGAACTCGTGTATCTCATCGATGGAAACCAGGCCGCCCCCACCTCCGCAACAATAGTTATCCTGACCACTTGGTTTCATCTCCACAAAATCTTTGACGAAAGATTTTAAAATTTCCCGGGGCTGCTGGACAATCCACCCCGACCGGGCAATATTACACGGGTCATGATAAGTAACCCGTTTAGTAACAATGTCTTTATCCAGTTTGATACGGCCTTCCTGAATACATTTAAGCGTATATTCCATAAAATTCGTTACCGGATAAGCCTCCTTGCCGGCGAAAACCGGCACAAAGTCATGCGCCGAACGCGAAGCATGACCGCACTCTCCGATAAGTATCTTCTCGCCTTTCAAACGGGTAACTTCAGCCACCAGTTGCTTGATGATATTCTCAAGATGCCAGTCGCTGTAAAAAAGACCGTAATTAATGCCATCATAATTATGAGTGCCGACCGTCCATTTATCCCAGTCCCCAGCCGCATACAACACCGCCGCATTACCCATCAGGGTCTCGGGCTCAAGTAGATAATCACTTACGGCACAGAAAAAAACATACTCGCGCCCGGTCTGGTCAACCGGAAAAGTCATTTTTACCCCCAGCAGGTCTTCCAGCTCTTCCGATAAAAATTCCAACGTATTGATAAGAGCTTCTTTGGGAACTTTCGACGTGTTATGTGTCGTCCCCTCAAGTTGCTCGCGCACACTAACCTGTAGAGCTTTGGGAACGATTCCGATCAGGCTGAGTACATAGCGAGCCAGACGGGTAATTAAACCATGATCCACCCCCAGAGGACATTCGCGGGTACAGCGACGACACGCAGTACAGCGATAAAAACCATCCAGCATTTCATCTATTATCTCTTCGGTTAATTCAAAACCATTCGTAAGGCGGGCTTTAATGGCACCACCAATGGTAAAATATCTCTTGTAAATATCCAGTATCAGATTGGTTCGATAACAAGGAATATCCCGGGGATCACCGGTTGCCAGGAAAACAGGACAGGCTACCGCACAGCGGTTGCACTTGGTATTCGACGTACAGTAGGAGTCCAGTAACGGTTTATAATCACTATACTTGAGTACAGCGGCGAAAGCCTCTAAAAAACGTCCCACCCGATTTTCCGTAGGCGGCTTTTCAATATAGTATGGATATTTCCTCACCGGAACGATGGTTTCTCTGGTTTCCTGATTATCAACAGCCTTTTCATTCATAAAAAATCCTCAATATTATTTTGCAACTGCCTTGCAAGTACGCAAATGGCATACCAGGCAGCTTTTACTGTGTGACAAAGAACTTCTGATTACTCGCAAGGGAAACGACAACAGTACTCTTTCCAAAAGAAATACAACATCTTATGAGGATTAAATCAAAAAAATATAAAAAGCCGTAACTTCAAAAAAATAAACGATCCGCATTAGATTAAACCGTTAAAAAACCGGATTTATGACCTTCCTGTAGTTGCATCCGTCGCAACATATAGTTGCTACATGAGACATATTGCAACTGTATTAATAATATCCGTTTATTATTAACTGTTTTTTATTCGTTTTTTTTTAAAGTCCAATAAACCCTTTATCTTAGTTGAATAAAGGTAAGATTCGGCTGAATATAAAGATATTATCCGCATTTATTCCCCTCAGTATATAATTCTATCGCCAACTATATAATTGGCACAGGAGTTGCAAACCGATATTTTGTAAAGGAATAATTAT
Organism: uncultured Ignavibacteriales bacterium; assembly: GCA_964618515.1. Taxonomy (GTDB): domain Bacteria; phylum Zixibacteria; class MSB-5A5; order GN15; family FEB-12; genus JAFGNW01. The sequence continues at coordinate 25,523 of CAZUAS010000014.1, forward strand.
GAAATATGGCATAACTCTTTTGGGTAATCGAGTGGCACCACGGTGTATTTACGCTGATACTATTCTATTGGTGTCTCAAAGGCGCAACAGCCTGAGTACCAGAAAAAATCTGCCTTTGCCGGAACATAGTCTTCAGGACCTTTACAATTTACTTATCCAAAACCATGTTGATATCCTTGTTTGCGGAGGAATCACTCGTGAAAATAAAGAATTCCTGGAATCTCGCGAAGTGCAGGTTATTGATAATGTGGCTTGTTCAGCTGACGATATCATAACGGCTTTGAAAAAAGGTGGGTTGCATCCGGGATTCGGATTTCAACCTGTTGCAACTGAGTTTGAAACCGACTCCAAAACCACTATAACTTACGACCCGTCAAAAGAATACGGTGATAAATCAGAGGCTTACGACGAAGAGACCCCGGATAATGACAAGATGGACTGTCTGGCGTGTCTTGACCGCGCCTGTCTGAGAGGTGAACCCTGTCCCGATGAAATCAGCACCGTAAGTTCGCCCCAGGTACCTGACAGTGAGATGCTCCATATGCTGGAAGCGGCCACCGATATTGCCTGTGAATCCGAACGAACTCTGTGCCGCCTCTCGGAGCTTATCTATTTTTGCCTGGAAATGAATTATCATCGCCTGGGTGTCGCTTATTGTGTTGACCTGGAGGAACCTGCTGAAATCCTGGTGCGGGTACTGCGAAGGTTTTTTGAAGTAATTCCGGTCTGTTGCAAAATAGGCGGTTTGAAACAAAATAATCCCCTGCGGACAGGAGCGGAAAAAAACCGCTTTACCGACCAGAAAGACATCTTGTGCAATCCCTGGGGTCAGGCTCAGGCTCTTAATCGTCTTAAAACCGACCTCAATATAATGGTCGGAATCTGTATGGGAGCTGATTGTATTTTTATGCAGAACAGTCAATCGCCGGTGACAACCCTTTTTGTCAAAGACAAGTCGCTGGCCAATAATCCCATCGGGGCTTTATATTCCGATTATTATTTACGGGAAGCCACCCAGGCCCGGAAAGCAGGCAATTAAACTGAGGATATATATAAATAAACTATAAAAAAGGCAGGACATTATGGCTATTCCCACCTTAAATGCAGTTGGATTTTGCGCCCATTATTCCCAACCGGGCGACTGGGCTTTCGACTATGCTTTACAGCTTTCCCGCCGGTATGCTCTTAAATTAAACGTGTTCCATTTTCTATCCGACCCTTACAACGCCGACCATGATTTGGTCGCCCAGCTCTCACCCCGGGAACGCGAACAACTGGCCATTGAGCGCGAAAAAGAATTGCGTCTTTACTATGACCAGCGGGCAGGTGATTATCTCGATGTCGGGTTTCGCCTGTGTGAACATGCCGAATGGGTCGAACTGCACCGGTGTTTGATTGTAAGAGAATTCCAGGTCCTGGTGCTGGGATATACAGAACGGGGAGTGAAATTCGGCAAGCTTCCGATTGAAGAATTTGCGGAGGCCTTTATCTGCCCCGTGGTCCTGGTGGGACCTGAAAACCGTGACACATTTCTTATAAACAGCCGGGCGCATATGATAATCGACAAACTCGACCTGAACGGCAGAAACTGGAAAGTCATATCGAACGTAACCAGTAAAATGAAATCCTGACCGGCCCCGCAATACCTGACCTTGAAAATGCTTGATTGCCTGAGGATAATTCTTATATTGCAATCAAGGTTCAAAGGGCTGAATCATGGATAAAGATTTTTCGCAACTTATTTTTAATAGTATCAGCGACGGCGTTTTTACGGTCGATAAAAACTGCGTTATCACCTCTTTTAACAAGGCGGCGGAAAGAATCACCGGTTTCACCGCTTCCGAAGCCATTGGTCAGCACTGTTTTGATATTTTTCGAACCGAGGTCTGTCATCGCCAGTGCGCTCTTAAAGATACTCTTAAAACCCACGCCCCAGTGGAAAATGCCCGGGTGACGATTATTACCCGCGAGGGCCGGGAAATGCCTATCAATGTCACTACGACCATGTTGAAAAACGAGGTGGGCGAACTCATCGGCGCTGTGGAATTTTTCAGAGATATTTCCGAAATCGAGTACCTGCGTAAAAGCCTGGACCAGAAAAGCACTTTGGACAGTATCATCAGCGTTAATCCTCACATGCACCACCTGATTAACCTTTTACCGGATATCGCCCAATCAGAATGTAATGTCCTCATTCATGGCCCCAGCGGTTCGGGAAAAGAACTTTTCGCCCAAGTAATCCACGGTCTGAGTCCCCGCCGTTATGGTCCTTATATCAAAATCAATTGTGCCGCCTTACCGGCTAATTTGCTCGAATCGGAATTGTTCGGCTATGAACAGGGGGCTTTCACCGATGCCAAGCGTAACAAACCCGGCCAGTTCAGCATGGCTAACGGCGGCACGCTACTCCTCGACGAAATCAGCGAAATGGACATTGCCTTGCAGGTCAAACTGCTGCGCGTTCTCAATAACGGCGAGTATCGCCCCCTTGGCTCCACTAAAACTTTCCATACCGATGCCAGAATCATTGCCGCCACCAACGCCGATCTCGGAACGGCCATCGCCAATGGAAAATTTCGGGAGGACTTGTATTACCGGATAAATGTGGTTGATATCAAGATCCCACCCTTGCGAGAACGACCGGAAGATATCCCCCTTCTGGTAAATCATTTTATCGAATTATTCCGCCGCAAAAGACGTAAAAATATAACCAGGGTTTCACCCGAAGCCTTAGCCGCCCTGCGACAGCATCCTCTCCCCGGCAATGTTCGAGAATTGGAAAACGCTATCGAACATGCCTTTGTGCTCTGTCACGGCACAGAAATCAGAACCGAACACCTCCCCCCCCATATTATCTCCCGAAACCTGCCAGCTAATTTTACCGACCATTATAAGCGCAACGAAAAAGATATTATCCTTGAAACCCTGCAACGTTACCACGGCAACAAAGTAAGAGCCGCCAAAGAACTGGGTATCCACCGCTCCACTTTGTGGCGAAAAATTAAAATGCTGGGGCTTGGTACCTGAATCCCAGATTGAAAAAGTTTTCCTGATAGACTTTTTATTTCTGCCCGTTCAATAAAATAATACCATATTTAATTGCAAAAATGTTAAAAGTTGCATTTTTGCAAATAATATTTTATTTTACAATAGATAATTATCATAGAGGACTAACCATGCCTGATAAATTTAAAAATGCGGAAACTACCGAGATAATCCTTGATTCCATTGCCGACGGTGTTTTTACGGTTGACCGGGACTGGCACATCACTTCTTTTAATAAAGCGGCCGAAGATATAACCGGTATCCCTCGGGAGATGGCTCTGGGTCAGAGATGCTGTGATGTTTTCCGCGCCTCAATCTGTGAAACCGGTTGTGCTCTTCGGGAAACATTCAAGACCGGTCAGCAAGTCATCAACCGTCCCATATTCATTATCAACGCGGCTGGTGAAACGATTCCGATCTCCATCTCCACTGCTTTTTTAAAAGATAAAAATGATAATATCATTGGCGGGGTGGAAACCTTCCGTGATTTGAGCGTCGTTGAAGAATTAAAACGCGAGCTTCACAAAAAATATTCTTATCAGGATATTATCAGTAAGAACAACAAGATACTGGAAATCTTCAATATTCTGCCAAGTATCGCCGAGAGTGACAGTACTGTTTTAATTGAAGGTGAGAGCGGGGTCGGGAAAGAACTTTTCGCCCGGGCTATTCATAATCTTTCTCATCGCAAAAACAAACCCTTTATAACGGTTAATTGTGGCGCCCTGCCTGATAGCCTGCTGGAATCGGAACTTTTCGGGTACAAAGCGGGCGCTTTTACCGACGCCCGTAAGGATAAGCCGGGCCGTTTTGCGCTGGCCGAAGGCGGGTCGATATTTCTCGATGAAATGGGTGATATCTCGCCGGCTCTACAGGTACGCCTTCTTCGTATCCTCCAGGAAAAAACCTTCGAACCTCTGGGCTCGACTAAAACTGTTGTCGCCGATGTCCGTATTATCGCCGCCACTAATAAAAACCTCGAGGAACAAATTAAGAAAGGGAAATTCCGTCGGGATTTATACTACCGCATCAACATAATTAAAATTCAACTTCCCCCTTTGCGGGAACGCAAGGAAGACATCCCCCTGCTCATCGAGAATTTTATTTCCCGTTTCAATAAACTGAAACGAAAAAACATTTCCGATATCTCCCCGGAAACCCTTTCCATCATCATGAACCACGAATTCCCGGGCAATATCCGCGAACTCGAAAACATTATAGAACACGCCTTCGTTCTCAACCAGACGGGGATTATAAGCGTAAATGACCTGCCCGACTACCTTCGCCCTTCAAAAGATAACACCACCCGCGAATACCAATCCATCGATGATTTGGAAAAGCATTTCATTACTGAAGTTCTGAAAAAAAATAACTGGAATCGCCAGGAAACAGCCCGGCAACTCAATATGCATAAAACCACTCTCTGGCGTAAAATGAAAAAACTTGGGATAAAAATAAGGAATTAGATTTCATTTTTGTAACAATATTTTATAGTAGATTGCATATATGCAATAATATAAGACAGGTCAACAATTCATACTATTTTAAATATCAAGTTATTTTATTATTAAATAATAAGTTATAATAATTTATTCCAAAAGTACTGATTACGGCATACCTTTTGATGCATTAATTAAATATGATAACAAAGGTTGCAATATCAATATGGGACAGTTGTGTTTCACCGGTTCTGGATACCGCCGGCCAACTAATGATAATTGAACTTGACGGCGGCGGAATAATTTCCCGACGGGTGGTTGATATTCCACAGCTTCATCTGGTTTACAAAATTGATTTTTTTCGAAAACAGGGCTGTAACGTATTGATTTGCGGTGCGGTTACTCAACCGATGTATCAAATGATTATTTCTTCGGGGATTAAGGTCATCCCCTTTATTCGGGGCTCGGTTGATAACGTCATAGCCGCTTATATCCGGGGCGAATTACACGGTGATGTTTTTTATATGCCCGGTTATCCCAACCGGAGACGTTGCCGTTGCCGGCACCACCAAAGATATAATCATCTTCGAAATAAAATTAATGAAGGTTAAGGAGGTAGTTGTGATAATTGCTGTATCGTCAAACGGAAAGGATCTCGACAGCGCGGTTGACCCGAGATTTGGAAGGGCACAGTATTTCCTCATCTATGATACCGAAACCGATAAGTACCAAGTCCTCGACAACACTCAGAACAGTAATGCCGCTCAGGGAGCCGGAGTGCAGACAGCACAAATAATCGCCCGGCAAAAAGCCCAAATGGTCATTTCCGGAAACCTGGGTCCCAAAGCATACACAACTTTAAACACCGCCGGTATTAAAATCGCTCTCTGGTCGCAGGGCACGGTTAGAGAAGCCGTTGAGCTGGCTAAAAATAACAAACTGCCGTTCACCAATGGCGCCAATGTGCAAAGTCACTGGGGATAGTATCGATAACTTTAGAAAGGAATACGGTCATGTCAACCAACGAAAACAGCCCGATAAAACAGGGAAACAAGAGTCGTACCCGGTATCGTCTCCGGGGGATGATATCCGGCAAAAAAGGAAAAGCCGTCGGAGTTACTTCCCTGGCGGTGCCGATTCTTGGCTTGATAATCAACGACCTCAGAAAACCGGACAGTCTTTCACGGCAACTGGTCTATGGCGCTGTAAAAAAACTCCGGGAATTAAAAAAACCGAAAATTGAAATGATTGATATTACCAATAAAGTTGAAATATCAGAAATAACTAACCATCAAATAAACAATAACAATAATATTACAAAGGAGTATTGATATGCCAGGAGGAGATAGAACGGGTCCGTTCGGGGCTGGTCCGAGAACCGGTCGTGGAATGGGTTTTTGTGCCGGATACAATGTACCGGGATATATGAACCCTGGGTTCGGCTATGGATTTGGACGTGGCTGGGGTATGGGTCGTGGTCGCGGCCGTGGTAATCGCTGGGGATACTTTTTCGGTGCGCCGGGCTGGTCTATGGGCTATAGCTGGCCATACCCGACAGCACCTGTGGCGCCGGATTACCCAGCACCGGTCTTTGCAAATGAAAGAGATGAACTCAAATTCCTTAAAGAACAAACCAAGTATTTAACCCAAACACTGGAAGAACTCAACTCCAGAATTAAGGAATTAACCAAAACAAAAGAAAATAAAGAGGCCTGATAATGTTTTTCAATACCCAATTCAATCCACAGCAACCTTTTATCTTTCCCCTTTTCTTTAATCCCGGAGGAAGAGGTGGCGGAGGCCAGGGTCGAGGTGGAGCAGGCGGAGGCCAGGGGAAAGGTATGGGTCGCCGAGCCCAGGGCCAGGGCGGCGGTCGCGGCTTGGCCGGTGGCAGCGGTCTCGGTCCAGGCGGCCAGTGTATCTGCCCATCCTGCGGCGCTACGGTCCCGCACCAACAGGGTGTACCTTGTTTCCAGGTGACCTGTCCCAAATGCGGAACGGCAATGACAAGAAAATAACGGACAGACAATACCTTGAAAATAGCCATCGCCAGTGGAAAAGGTGGCACCGGTAAAACTACCGTTGCCACCAATCTTGCTTATCTTTTATCGCAATCTGGTAACCGGGTAGTTTATGCCGATTGCGACGTAGAGGAACCCAACGGGCATCTTTTCTTGAAGCCCAATTGGACTCAGACTATAAATGTCTATGTGAAGAACCCCCGAATCGACCATAATAAATGCGATTTCTGCGGCCGATGTGCCGAGGTCTGTCAGTTCAACGCCCTGGCGGTGCTTGCCGACCGAGTATTGGTTTTCCCATCCCTGTGTCACAGTTGCGGTGGATGCTTTCATATCTGTCCGCAAAAAGCCATCGAAGAAATCGACCGGTTGGTCGGTATCGTTAAAGTCGGAAATGGCCGGGGTGTTACAACATATGAAGGCCGTTTAAATATTGGCGAAGCCCTGGCACCGCCCATAATCGGCTTTCTGAAAAAAACTATCGAACCCTTCGACCTGGTAGTGATTGATGCTCCGCCCGGAACTTCATGTCCGGTAATCGAAGCCGTGAAAAACACGGATTACGTAATTCTGGTGACCGAACCGACTCCTTTCGGTTTGAACGATTTAATTCTCGCGGTAAATATGATTAGAAAGCTTAATCTCCCCTTCGGAGTGATTGTCAACCGGGTGGGGGTTGGTGACGACCGCGTCCATGAATATTGCCGGCAGCAAAATGTTGATATAATAATGGAAATCCCCGATGACCGGCGAATTGCGGAACAATATTCCGAAGGAAAACTTATTATTGATGCTTTGCCCGATTATGCCGAACACTTTAAAAAACTTAGCCGGCGGCTTTTACCGCATAAAACCGCAGGCGTGTAATGTGAACTTATACGAGGAGCAGGATTATAATGTCCCTGTCTGAATACCAGTATATTTACGGACCGGTTCCCTCCCGGCGGCTGGGCTATTCTCTGGGTATTGACCTGATCCCGTTTAAAACTTGCAGCTATGATTGCATTTACTGCCAGTTAGGTCGAACCACTAACAAAACCATCGAGAGAAAACCATATGTCGCTGCCTCCATCATTACGGCCGAGATAAAAAAGAAACTGGCCGAACGCCCGATTCTGGATTACATCACGCTGGCCGGCTCCGGAGAACCAACGCTGAACACTGAAATCGAACAGGTAATCCATAATATAAAAACTCTCACCTCGACACCCGTGGCGGTGCTTACCAACGGCTCGTTACTCTCCGAGCCCCAGGTACGGAAAGCCCTGATGGCGGCCGACCTGGTGATTCCCTCACTGGATGCCGGTGACGAAGCCATGTTTCAAAAAGTAAACCGCCCCCAGGCCGATATCAGCTTCGAAAAAATGGTCAGAGGTATCACCACCTTCAGAGAAAATTTCGGTAAGGGTCTGTGGCTTGAGGTTTTCCTTATAGCAAAATTAACCGATTCCCTTGAACAGCTTAAAAAAATCGCCGGCCTGGCCAATGACATTCAGCCCGATAAAGTCCAGATAAATACCGTTGTCCGCCCCCCGGCTGAAAAATATGCCCTGCCCGTTTCCGAAACTAACCTGTTGCTTTTTAAAGAACTCTTCCGGGGAGAAACAGAAATAATTCCCGAACAGAAAAACGGTCTATCAAATTTTACCAACCTCAATGAAATTGATAAAAACAATCTTTTGTCTTTATTGGAAAGACGCCCCTGTACAGCCCTTGATGTTTCCGAAGGTCTGGGAATTAATATTACCGAGGCGGTGAAACAGCTTAACCACCTTCTAAAAGAAGGCGTTATAGCGAACCGTCGGGAAGGCAACCGGCTGTTTTATGAAAGGAAAAGAACATCATGACCAGGGAAATCGTTGTTATCAGCGGTAAGGGCGGCACGGGTAAAACAAGTATTGTTGGTTCCCTGGCTTATCTTTTTAAAAACAGCATTATTGTCGATTGTGATGTCGATGCGGCTGATTTACATCTTATTTTAAAAGGCGACACCAGTAGCGCCAACAATTTTATCGGTGGCCGGAAAGCTGAAATTATCCCGGAAATATGTAACGAATGCGGGCTGTGCACCGAGTATTGCAGATTCGAAGCCATCATGGAGCAGAAAACAACCCTTAAAAATAACCTTATTCAGTTCGCCATCGATGAGTATGTCTGTGAAGGTTGTGGCGTCTGTGCTCTTTTCTGTCCCATGCAGGCCATTAAAATGAAAGACAACATCAGTGGGGAATGGTTTTTGACTGAGACCAAATACGGTCCCCTGCTTCACGCCCGCCTGGGAATCGCCCAGGCTAATTCGGGCAAGCTGGTCTCACTGCTGAGAAAAAAGGCTCAGGAACTGGCGGCCGGTAATAATAACGAACAAATTATTATCGATGGCCCGCCCGGTATCGGTTGCCCCGTGATCGCTTCTCTAACCGGCACCAATTATGCCCTTATTATAACCGAACCAACCCTCTCGGCCATCCATGACATGGAGAGGCTACTTGAATTGACCCGCCATTTCGGAATCAAAACCGGTATATGCATAAATAAATCTGATATAAATAAAAACCTGGCTGCCCGTATTGAACATATAGCCACCGGTAAGGGATTAAAGGTACTGGCCCGGATTCCCTACGATAGCACTTTCACTCAAGCTCAAATTAAGGGCATGCCGTATATGGAATATTCCCGCAACGGCATTTCCAAACATATCGAACGACTATGGAAAAACCTTAAAGAAGAAATAGCATTGTTAAAAAATATAACTAAGAAAAATATAAAGTTTTTATAACGAGATTGATTAGTGTTAAAAAAAGGAGCCAATAGCAATGAAGATTGCCATTCCCACTGATAACGGGGTTCTTTGCCCGCATTTTGGCCATTGTCGCCAGTTTACGTTTATCGAAATTGATACGACTGATAAAAAAATAATCGATACCCGGGTAGATACACCACCCCTGCATGAACCGGGTGTATTACCGCGGTGGCTGGAACAAATGGGTTGTGACCTGGTAATCGCCGGGGGCATGGGGCAACGGGCAATTGCATTGTTCAGAAATGCCGGCATCAAAGTGTTAAGCGGCGCCCCTTCGAAAAAGCCCGAAGAAATAGTCGCCGATTACCTGGCTGGACAATTAAACCTGAGCGCTAATTTATGCGACGAACCTGGCTTTCACGAAGGCGGTCATAAAGACTGCTCCCATAAGAGCCGTCACCATAGAGACTTCTAAAGTTACCGATGGGCATTAAAAAAATAGCGGTGCAGGGACTTGAACCCCGGACACGCGGATTATGATTCCGCTGCTCTAACCAACTGAGCTACACCGCCATTATATAACTTTTGCAGATTGGGAATTTATGCAAATTATCGGTCAAGTCAAGTGAATAGTAAATTATCAAAATTGCTATTCTCATGATAGACCCAGTCAAGGCAACATTCTCGAATATATAATCCACGGCAAAATAGATAAAAAATAAAGCCCTCAAGTCATCCCAGACTCAAGGGCTTCATTTAGAAAGAAGTTCCTCCCTCACAAAGGAACTCCTTTCCCCTCACCTCGGTAAATACCCTTCACCGCCAATAACAAACTTCGATTATGTTTATAATCAAGCGGTATGCCAAACCCCTACAGCATCTCTAAAAAAATATATTAATTGACTGAAAGACAATAAGTTATGATTTGCCAACAAAAATCCTGAAAAAGTACCCGAAAATCAATAAACGCATATAATGCGGTAGCTTTAACCTTAATTTAATGCCATTAAATTTATTAACTCCATGATTTATAATAAAATGTGAGAGCGCAACTAATACGGGTGTTTTTTCATAAAATGCTTCGCAGTATCAGCCGAAGACACCGACCTAACTGTCTATCAGAACATATGTTTTATTTTTCTAAAATTTATATATGTCAATTATTGTCAGCAAAATTACGGTATATTAAACTTTTTTTTTCATTTTATTAAAAAAAAATGAACTTTTGTATTGACATTATCATTTAACAAATTATAATAGGTTGGTTTATTAAACTTAAAGGTAGCCCTTATTAAACAAATAGGTGAGTTTAGTCGTGCAACTGAATATAGGTCAAAAGATTAGGGCGCTGAGACTGGCCTCGGATTTGACCCAGGAAGAACTGGCCACCCGAGCCGGCGTAACCAAAGGTTTTATTTCTCAGCTCGAAAATGACCAGACCTCTATCCAGATCGATACTCTGGCGGATTTAGTTGAAGCTTTTGGTTTGACCTTGTCTGACTTTTTCAGTGATAGTGATGATGTAAAGGTAGTGTACAGTCCCGAGGAACGGTTATTTGTCGAAAGTGAAGGCGTCAGCAAATTTGAACTGCTGGTACCGGGTTCGACGAACAACTTGATGGACCCTATTCTGGTGGAACTTAAGCCCGGGGAAAGAACCGAACCGCACGAACCGCATCCCGGCGAGGAATTCGGTTATGTTCTCAAGGGTACGGCGACTTTAAAACTGGATAAGAAAACCATCAAGGTTCCCGAAGGCCATTGTTTCTATTATGCCTCGGACAAAACACACCAGCTTTTAAATAAAGACAACACCGTGGTAAACATCCTTTGGGTGATGTCGCCACCACAAATGTAACCCTTGTCCTGTAAGGAAGGAGGTTAAAAACAAATGAAAATACTCGGACGTCATTTAATTGTGGAGTACTCCGGCTGCGACCATAGTACTCTCGACAACGAAGCCTTGATTGAAGAGTATTTAAAGGAAGCAGCTCGTAAATCAGGAGCCACAATAGTCCGATCAGTAATGCATCGTTACAATCCCCAGGGGATTTCAGGCGTGGTGGTCATTGCGGAATCGCACCTGTCCATCCACACCTGGCCGGAGTACGGTTACGCCGCAGTTGATTTCTTTACCTGCGGTGAGAGCGTAAATCCGTACAAGGCGCATGAATACATGCAGAAAATGCTGGGAGCCAGGATGGCTGATGTTCGGGATTTGAACCGCGGTATTCCTTCATCCACCGACGAAATAATCAGCCATAAATTTACCAATTACGCTGTAGCTTCAAAGGGGAATTAAGAAAAGATGAACATGGCTATGACGCGTACAATGAGTTTTCCCACGATGGAAGATTCAAGTCTGTCCCCGGGAATAAACTATGAATTTATTCGGGACCTTTTCAACCGTAAGTTTGAAACACCTGTTCTGTTTATATCCCGCAGTGAAATAGCCCACAATTATAAGGCTCTCAAAGCCGCCTTACCGCGCGCGGATATCCATTACGCCGTCAAGTCCAATAACCACCAGGTTATTCTTGATGAAGTTTTCCAGCAGGGCGGCAATTTCGACGTCTGCTCGGCCGGTGAGGTCGCGCGGGCGGTTAAAGCCGGTGTTAAACCGCAAAACCTCATGCACTCGCTCCCGGTCAAACCGGTTCACGAGTTCGACTATGCCGTGGGGCAAGGTGTCAGGATTTTCGTGGTGGACAATCCTGACGAAATCAGGAAACTGTCCCGTTACCGGAACGAAAAACTTAAAATTATGATTCGCTACCGCATCATCACCAATACCACCGCGGTGGTCAACCTGCAGTACAAGTTCGGCTGTTGCGTGGACGACGTTTTGCCGCTGGCTCACATGATCCGCGAAGCGGGCCACGAATTTCACGGCCTGTCTTTCCACATCGGTTCGCAGTGCATTTACCCGGAAAACTACGTCAAAGCTATCACTACCGCCCGGGAACTGATTAAAGAATTGAACATGGCCGGTTTCAATACCTCGATCCTCAATATCGGCGGCGGCTTCCCCGTGGAATACGTGGAGCCGATTCCACCCATTGATGAATTCTGCAAACCGATTGTAAACGCTCTCGATGAAAACATCAGCCCGGATATCAAAATCATCTGTGAACCCGGCCGGTTCATCTCCGCCAGCCCGGTTACTCTAGTCTGTTCCATCATCGGCAAATCACTCCGGGACGGAAAAATGTGGTACTACCTCGATGACGGTCTCTACTCCACTTTCTCCGGGATCGTTTTCGACCATTGCCAGTATCCGGTGATTACCAACCGTATAGGTGAAGAAAAACTATCCGTGCTCGCCGGACCGACCTGCGATTCGTTCGACGTCATGTACGATGGTTTGATGATACCGGAACACGATATCGGCGATATGCTTATTTTCCCCATGACCGGTGCTTATTGTGCCGTCTCCGGGTCGGATTTCAACTCCCTCCGAAGACCAAAATATAACATCATTGATTAGGCATAAAATGGCGGCAAAAAGCAAAAAAGACGGCATTCGAATAAAAGAAGAAGGCATGGCCGACCTTTGGAATCTCTGGTATAAGGAACTTCACGATAACGTCTCCGGCCTGACGCTGAAAATCGACCGCGTCCTCGAATCGACCCAATCCCAATTCCAGCGGATTGAAGTCCTCGAAAACAAGGATTACGGCAAACTGCTCGTGCTCTACGGCTCGCTGATGGTCTGCGACAATGACAATAACGCCTACAACGAGATGATAACCCACGTGCCCCTGTTCTGTCACCCTCGGCCAAAAAAGGTACTGATTATCGGCGGCGGCGATTGCGGCGCCCTGACTGAGGTTCTCAAGCACCCCGAGGTGGAAAAATGCATCATGTGCGAAATCGATAAAAAAGTGGTGGAAATTTCCCGGAAACATTTTCCTTACCTGACCACCGGTCTTAAAGACCCTCGGGCCAAGGTCATCTACGAGGATGGCAAAATCTTTATCGAAAAGACCAAAGAGAAATTCGATATTATCAAACTCGACCTGTCCGACCCTGTCGGTCCGGCCGCCGACCTCTTCCAGAAGCCCTTCCACCGGAAAGTCTATGAGAAATTAACCCCTGATGGTATTCTCATCGCCCAGTCCGAGTCGCCCATTTACAACCAGAGCACCATCAAGGCCATGTACGCCAATCTTTCGGATATCTTTCCCATCGTAAAAATTTATACCTGTATTATGCCCATCTATCCCTCCGGTTACTGGTCCTTCGCTTTCTGCAGTAAAAAATACGACCCGCTCGATGATTTCGACCAGGCCCGCTATGACAGACTCCGCCTTGCCACCCGCTATTACAACGACGAAACCCACCGGGCTGCTTTCGCTCTGCCGCAGTTTATCAAAAAACTTTTAAAGTAAATCTATAT
>CAZUAS010000015.1:0-26033 GCA_964618515.1 uncultured Ignavibacteriales bacterium
TTTAGTATTTGCAGTTCGAAACATTAATGGTTTTGACGATAAAAAAAAGTGTCGAAACCGCAAGGGCTTCGACCTACTAAAAGAATAGGGTTTGGGGCAGTAGCTCAGTTGGGAGAGCGCCACGTTCGCAACGTGGAGGTCGTCGGTTCGATCCCGATCTGCTCCATTAAAATTGATAGAAACAGCTGATAAAAGTGCTAGATGGGGAGCTAGCGGTGCCCTGTAACCCGGAATCCGCTCTACCGGGGTCGAATTCCCACCCGAGGGTGCGGTGGCTGTCCGGCGGCGACGGATAAGCGGTGTTGAGGGTTGGGTCCCGTACAACGTCAGACTTCGAACCCCGTCAGGACCGGAAGGTAGCAGCGGTAAGGAGATCCTGGAGTGTGTTGCGGGGTCGCCCGGCCTGAGCTGGCTGTCCGAAACCCCGGATGAGCGCGGCTCGGAGGTGGGTGCACAAAATCAAAAGCCCCTCTTTATAAAGGGGCTTTTTTTAAAGTCATGGCCGTAATAACCGCGCTGTATATCCTGGATATAGAGGTAGATAATCATGGTGGAGGGTCAGGGTGCCACCCATGGCGCAGGCCATTTGCCCTGCCTATTTTTAATCTCGCGTGTCGTACATTTTCAGAGAGATTGCCAACCACTGGATTCCCCTCGAAGTGACTTTAATTGCGGGCTTCCCGCCCTCGTATAGTAATGTAATACAATGAGATAACATAAATCGTAAAATTTTTCCTTGACTTTGAAACGAAACTATGATATCTTTGTAATATCAAAATGATATCATACAAAGGAGGAACTTATGATAAAAGAAAAAGAACGTCGGGTAGCTTCCGGGTGGCTGGCTTTAATCCTGTTGTTGATTCTGTTGCCGGTGGCTGTGTTTTTAATTGTCATCGGTCCGGTTATAGTTAAAATAGCCGCTGCGGTCTGGATTCTGGTCGACCTGTTTTTATTGTGCGGCTTGTTTTTCATCAACCCCAACGAGGCCCGCGTGCTGCAACTCTTCGGTAAATACACTGGCACCTGCCGTCTGGAGGGTCTGCGCTGGGCCAATCCGCTTTTCAGTAAAAGGCGCATTTCCCTGCGAGTACGCAATTTCGAAACAGGCAAGATGAAAGTCAATGATATTGGTGGGAACCCGATTGAAATTGCCGCCATTGTCGTCTGGAAAGTGGTGGATACTGCCGAAGCCTGTTTCCAGGTTGATGATTATGAGCAGTTCGTCAGGATTCAGAGCGAATCGGCGGTAAGGAATCTGGCTTCCCAGTATGCTTACGATTCCCACGATGATCAGATTGTGTCGTTGCGGGGGAGTACCGCGGCAGTTTCGGATAAACTCCGCGAAGAAATCCAGGAGCGCCTTGACCAGGCGGGGGTGGATGTCATCGAGGCGCGTATCAGTCACCTTGCCTACGCCCCGGAAATTGCCGAAGCCATGTTGCGCCGGCAGCAGGCCGGTGCGATTGTCGCCGCCAGGCAGTTGATTGTCGAGGGAGCGGTCGGGATGGTGGAGATGGCTCTGGAACAGCTGTCTCAGAAACAAATTATTGAACTTGACCATGAGCGTAAAGCCGCAATGGTTTCAAACCTGCTGGTAGTGCTCTGCGGCGAGACGGCGACACAACCGGTCATAAATACAGGGACGTTGTACCAGTAACCGTGGGACAGAAAAAACCTTTTCTCATAAGGGTTGATCCCGAACTGCTGGAGCGGCTGCAACGTTGGGCTGACGATGAATTGCGCAGTCTCAACAGCCATATCGAATACCTTCTGCGCCGGGCGCTTAAAGATGCGGGACGAATCGGAAAGGATGATAAAGCTCATCCGGATGACAGCGGTGGTTAAGTCAGGCAAGCGGAGTTGAAATATGAAATCGACTCTGCCTTTAATCGTTGTCGAAAGTTCGGTGATATTTGAACATACAATTATTGGACAGGTGGCCTGCGTCCTTAGACGCAGGATTAAGAGCAATAATATGTGATTGACAATAAATATATTCTCGCTATATAATTTCCATGGTTAAGCTCAGGCATTATGATTATCTTGGCACAGTTCGCTTCATAACATTTTCCTGCTGCCATAGATTACCTCTGTTAAATTCCTCTGAGACAATTGTTCCTTTCCTGGATCCACTCGAAGCCAACCGGCAGAAATATGTCTTTCATATTTATGGTTATGTTGTAATGCCTGAACAAGTTCATTTGGTCTTATATCCTTTACGGAAGGTTGCCATTGGACCAGTTATCGGTGAGATTAAAAAGCAATCATCATAAAGCATATTATCTGAATGGAAAAAACAAAACAGAGACATTCTTCAAGGTAAGACTGTTTTCGGGCGGGGCAGGCAGAAATATGCTTTTTGGCAACCCAGAGGGTACGATCATAACTGTCGCACAACAGAAATTATCCGAGAGAAGATCCACTATTGTCACATGAATCCGGTTAAGGCTGGTCTCGTAAATGACCCTGGCGCCTGGCCATGGTCAAGTTATAGATGGTATTGGGGGGATAAAAGTAGCTTAGTAAAGATTGAGTGTATTGAGATATAACATTTAATTCTCATACCTGCGTCTAAAGACGCAGGCCACCCGTGTTAAAGAAAGGAGAATCCTGATAAATGAAAAAAGTGTCAGGTCACAATTCGCCTCTGGCGAATCAAGGCCTGACACAACTTTTACACGGAACATTTATTGGTCGGGTTTCTCGTTTTGCTTCGTTCGTAACCCGACTGCTATTTCTTTCCTACCGTATCAAAATCAGGCCCGTCAGCTCGGTAACATGCTCGTTTTTGGTACCGTCGTCCAGCCAGAAGCGGCTCTTTATCAAGCCGTAACCGGGCGCATAATAAAGCAAGGTCGAGTCATCGCCTTGGGTTGGATGGCTCCTGTATTCATAACAGGAAAAAGTCCCCACCGGAACAGTCAGCGTTACCCCCTTGGCGGTCAGTTTGTATTCGAAAGCTCCGCCAGGGGAGGACCAGGTGTCGTAAATATCGGCCGGGTACTTGATAATCAAATACGGCGGCGGACCGTAAGCCCATAAGCCGTCGTCCCGGTGAGCAATCAGCGAACTAACTTTATAAGGGTACTCGTCCGTGGTAATGTACCAGTGAATATCGTTGATAACGGTATCCTTGTAGATGTTCAGATCCGAGTAAGTAGTGTCCCTTTGAACACCCAGAGTGTCCTTAACGAAATTGTGATAGGACCACTGGTTGCCGATGTTCAGGGGCATGATCATTTCAATGTCGGAGTCGTCATTATTGTTGTTATCATCACTGCAGGCGGTCAGCAGAAGGAAAAGGACGGTAAATAGATATATCAAAAATTTATTCATTGTTGAATCCCTTATATTTTGTGCCTGGATAGTTTTTTAATAATATACTAGTTTATGCGGCAGCCTGTCAAGCCCTGACCGGCAGTTATTTTGAAAGAACCCGGAAACATGTTCATTAGTTTTATGTTTTATCCTTTTTAAAAATATTATAGTATTTATTCAATTTTATAATCGGATGACGGTATGCTGAACAAGAATTCGGTGTTTCTGCTGATATCGATACTTTTCTGGGGTTTTTCTTTTGTGGCCATTAAAGTCGCCCTGCGCGAGGTGTCGCCGGTGGAAATGATTTCCATCAGGTTCCTGCTGGCCTCGCTTACCCTTTTGATAATTATTAAATTCAAAGGTTTGTCTTTAAAAACCCGGGAAATGCGGTTTAAACTGGTACTGGCGGCTTTTATCGTCTTTCTGCATTTCTGGATTATGGCCACCGGGATGAAGGAAACAACCGCCTCCAATGCAGCCTGGATTCTGGCAGCGGCGCCGGTATTTGTTGCTATCCTGGCAAATCTGTATCTGAAAGAAAGTCTTCATCTCTCTCAATGGGGCGGGCTGGGTCTGGCCTTTGTCGGGGTATTTTTATTAACTTACAACGGTGATATGGCCAATCTGGGCTGGCTCGATTCCCGGGCGGACCTGCTGCTTTTAAGCTCCTGTGTCACCTGGGCGCTATACACCGTCGGCACCCGCGAGATTACCGCCCGGGTTCATCCTCTGGTAGCGACTTTCTGGATGGTCACTATCGCCGGGCTTTTCAGATCGGAAGAGCACACGTCTGAACACCAGTCACTAGATACCATCTCGTACACTCTTTCCCTACACGACGCTCTTCCGATCTCTGAATAAGGACACTTATGTAAGCCTGGCTTTCCTCGGGGTTTTTTGTCTGGCGATTGCTTTCTGGCTGTGGTCGGAGGGTCTGAAACGCGGAAAAGCCGCAGAGGTAAGCGTTTATCTTTATGTCGAGCCACTGGTGGCCATGCTGGCCGGCTGGTGGCTGCTGGATGAAAATATTACCGTCTGGCTGATTTCAGGAGCGATTTTTATCAGCGCCGGAGTTTACCTGTCGGAAAGAATCAGTAAAATAAGACCAGTAGTCCAAAAAGCCTGAGAGCTTAATCGTCACATCGTCCGGCATCAAAACCGGTCTGACGAATGGTTTCTATCAAAAGGTCGATTGACGGGGTCGTATCCTTGAAAGAAAGAAGGGCTATTTTTCCGGCGAGGTCGACCTCAACCTCTTTTACCTCCGGAACCGAACTGAGTGCATTTTTAACGATATTGGCACAACCGGAACAGCTCATGCCGCTTATATTTAATTTTAAGTCCTGTTTATTCATATTTTAACTCCTTTGTATTCTTATAAAATGAAATATCAACCGTAAGGTTCCCTGAAAAACAGGTCATGTTGTGGTAATTACGAAAAATATTTACCTGATATGGGAAACAAAGATATAGCCAAGAAATGGTTTTTGACCACCGCCCTGGCTTATCTGGGGACGCCTTATGTCTGGGGTGGCGATGACCCGTCGGGATTTGACTGTTCCGGTTTTGTCATGGAATGCCTTAAGTCCGCCGGGATACTTAAAGAGGCGGAGGACTATTCCGCTGACGGTCTGATGCGCCGGTATGAAGCATCTGTCATAAACAGGCCATGCGAAGGGGCGCTTCTTTTTTATCTCGACAGAGTTGGACGGGCTTACCACGTGGTTATCTGTTTGGATGAAAACTATCAAATCGGCGCCAGCGGCGGCGGCCGGAGTACAACCAATCCCATTGAAGCCTGGCAGGCTAATGCTTACGTGAAAATAAGACCGCTGGTCTTGAAAAAAGACAGCCATCGTTTACTGTTTCTTTTTTGAGATATTGAGATATATAATGAATATGATGCTTTTAAGAAGTTTGGTTTAGCCTGTTTAATGGATATACTCTGGTAAAATGATTTTTAATTTTACATTTCTGTAAAAAGAATGCGGGGTCACGGCCCTGTAAATGGCCGTGACCCTGATAAGTAGCTGTTAGAACATTTAAAACAGGCGCTATACAAAAGAGCCGGGGGTTTATGGACAAGGCCTCAGTGGGACATGACTGTAATATAAATAATCAATTAATGTGACGATATCGACAATATCGATGCCAATGTCAGGAGAGGAATCTGCCTCCTCAAAACAGCACAGTTCGAATTGACCTGGTTCAAAGTATAAGTACCTGATAATATATGTAATATCTGAAATATCGACGATTTCTTCTATATCGCAGTTGGCATTGCCGACGAAACCTTCACAGCAACCGTCGCAAATATTGCCGATTCCGTTGTTGTCATCGTCGGCCTGGTCGGAATTGGCATCGAACTGGCAGTTGTCGTCGCAGTCGGCGCTTTCACCGCCCGTACAGGGGTTGTCGCCGATAATCCCGCTGTTGTCGCCGTCGTCCAGTATCCCGTCATCATCGTCATCGGGATCACAAACATCACCCTGGCCGTCGCCGTCGTTATCCTCCTGTCCCGGATTGACGATATAGGGGCAGTTATCGCACAGATCGCCGAGTTCGTCACTGTCGCTGTCGAGCTGGTCTTCATTGTATTCGTTCGGGCAGTTGTCGCAGACGTTACCAACGCCGTCACCGTCGCTGTCCGCCTGATTGGTGTTGGCGACATCGGGGCAGTTATCGCAGTCATCAGGGATATCATCGTTATCGGCGTCAAGGTTGTCGTCGAAGCCGGGGCAGAGGTCGCAGGCGTCGCCCACCCCGTCACCGTCGGAATCGGTCTGGTCGTTGTTGGCAACGGCGGGGCAGTTGTCGCAGGCGTCGCCATGATTATCGCCGTCGGCATTATTCTGGTTCTGATTGGTCACCAGAGGACAGTTATCACAGACATCACCAAAACCGTCGCTGTCGGAGTTCTGCTGGTCGGTATTGGCGTTATCGGGACAGTTGTCGCAGACATTGCCCACCTCGTCATCGTCGTTATCCTCCTGACCGGGATTATAGTTGGCCGGGCAGTTGTCCTGGTTGTCGGCGACGCCGTCGTTATCGATGTCGGAGAAGTTGTAAATATCGACGGCACCCATCCAGTGCGGGGTATAGTCTCCCCCGGTGGAGCTGACAAATTTGTACTTGGTGCCGGCGCTGTAGGTGAAGGTATCGATGTGCACCACATCTCCGGTATTCCAGTCGGAGGCAACCGTGAAATCATAAGTAGCCCAGTGCTGCCGGGCCGGATTGGGCCATACGCCCGGGGTGAAAAGGCGGATACCCACACACTGAAAACGCCGA
This sequence comes from uncultured Ignavibacteriales bacterium, assembly GCA_964618515.1. Taxonomy (GTDB): domain Bacteria; phylum Zixibacteria; class MSB-5A5; order GN15; family FEB-12; genus JAFGNW01. The sequence goes on from CAZUAS010000015.1 coordinate 6,616, forward strand.
CGGGCGTTGGTGGTGTCGATATGGTTCGCATCGTAAAAGATTGATGATGAGAAAGCGGTGGTCATCACTGAGGTAGCCGTAGCCGCGGTCATCTGCAATTTGGGATTGTCCCAGCCGAAGCCCATCGAGACGCCGCTGAGGGTGTCAAAATCGTCGAAAACCCATAATTTAAGCTGAACGTTGAGCTGGCCCTTTGAGGAATCAGGCAGAATGGTAATAACCAGGTCCACGGTATCTTTTACTCCTCCCTCATCGGCCATAAGAGGGATGGCACCGAACATGAAAAAACAGATGAAGGTGAGGAGAGTTTTAAATTTCATAAAACTGCCTCCATGTTTTTATGCGGTTATTTATTGAAGTCCCTGCAAAACAGATTTGTATAGTCATGACTGACTTATTATATAACATATGTAACATCGTGTTAGATGTCCACAGGGAAACGTTGTCGAATCCGGATTAACAGACCAGTTTGATAAACAACGTTGGGGTGTGTTTTAACCACCTCCGGCTGAAATATTTTTATGGTGCGGTACAACTAAGATAACAAGCTCTATAATATGATAAGAAATTAAGTCCTTATTGTCAAGGAATTTATGAGCACATTTTGTAACGGCATCACCGGATTATCGTTTTACGGGCAATCGGGCAGGGGATTGTGGGAAAGATAGAGAAAATCAATTAAACGGGTAATATCGGAAATATCCGGCTGACCGCCGCTGACATCGACATCCGCTTCTTTCAAACAACACAGCGGAAGATGGCTGATATAAAGATAGTCAATCAGCCGGGTGATGTCGGCGATATCCGGAACCTCGACGGTAGAACAATCGACATTACCGGTATAATCGATACAGCAATTAATATAGGGTTCCCAGCCGGCTAAGCGGGCTAATAGCCACCAGAACGCCCGGCCTTTCAGGTAACAGTTGAAACAATGGGAATGAGCACAACCGTAGGTGCAACAACCCGGGTGAACGGCACACCAGTCGAAGCACCAGTTACAGGCATCGGTTTCGTCAGGGTAATAATTGGCGTCGGGGTCGTAGCTCTCAATATCGGCGAAATCGAAAAGGGTTTTATTATTGGCCAGGCAGTAGTTTCTTATCTGGTTATTGTTGCGGTAGAGGTCACCGTCGATTCCGCTGCCGTCCAGATGACCGGTCATATAGATGAAGGTGACTCCGGGATAGTCTTCTTCCAGACCGCTTAAGGCGTTTAAATAAATATTAATTCCGGCCTCGGTATTGTCCGAGCAACCGCCGCACCATGACCACATGACCATATTTATGGTACCGCCCGACTGATTGAGAGCCTGGCGGGTAATCGGTACCCAGGAGGTATCGCCCTGGTGGCCAAGGTCATCGCCGTATTCGGTCAATGACAGGGTGCCCGCACCATTGTTATAATCATAAAGGCTGGTGCTGTCACGAAGGATAGCCATACCGGTGACAATCTGGCTGCCGTGGGAAGTATGGCCGTAGAAGATTTTAAAAGTATTCTTGGCCTGTTCAATATATTCATGGGGGATTGACGGGAAGTCGGCCGCGGAATGATGGTCAGCCACGAGAGCCTGCGACCGGATGGTGGTGTTCAGCAAAAGTATTATGAATACCGGGAAAAAGAAACATGCGAGGTGACGGTGCTTGTACATAGGATACTCCCATAGATGTATGATATATAATAGAATTTCTACTATATAAGTATAAAGCAACGGTAATGAATTGTCAAGGATTACCTTGAACCACCCCGGTTATTCGGGGTGGTTCATTCTGTCAAAGCTATTTAATCACACATTAAAAGAGGGGAGTGACTTAAGTACAGGAAATCGATTAAACGGGTGATGTCGGCGATATCGGGCTCGCCTCCGGAGCCGTCGGCATCAGCTTCCTTCGGGCAGCATAACGGATGATGACTCAGATACAGGTAGTCAATCAGACGGGTAATATCAGAGATATCCGGGGTGTCTTCAACCGAACAATCCACGTTACCTCTGAATCCCAGACAACAGCCGCTCAGATACTCATTTTGAATTTCTTCATATGCAAGAGCCCGGCTGTATATTTTTACTTCATCCACCAGGCCATCAAAATATTCCGAGACCGGCGTACCGGCACCTATTTTGAGCGGGTCATCATTGGTGTCGGGTGAGTTCATAAGATAAAAACTGCTCAGGATATGTTCACCGTCGACATGAATGGTTAAGATCATCCCGTCCCATGAGCCGGCGATATGCTGCCATTTATTTAATGTCAGGACGCTCTGGTCCGATTCCACGTCGCAGGTGGTATTGTTGTCTTTAAACAGGAAACGCAAATGCCTGGCACCGTCTTCGCCGGTCCGAAGGGAGTAATTGGTGCCTTTATCGATAAAACAAGCGTGATAAAAAGCGGGTAAGCCGGGCAGGCTTCGCGGGTAGACCCAGGCCATTACAGTGAAAGTGTCGGTTATATCCAGGCTGTAATGGTCGGAGATGGAAACGTAATCGTTTTCTCCGTCAAGGCTTAACGCCTGGCCGTAAACGCCCTCGGTTTAGACAGGTTCGCCTATTATGGCGCCATGATTATCCAGGTCGCTGGAATCAAAGGCGGTGACACCCGAACCTTCTTCGAACTTCCAGTACCCGACTAAACCGGCACTGGAAACGAAGGTAAATCGCCATGATTCGGTCGACCAGGTTTCGGCGCCCCAGTTGTCATAAGCCCGGACTATCCAGTAATAGGTTCCCACCGGGAAACCGGTGCTGTATTCACTGGCTGACAGGTGGTCAAAAATAACCAGTGAATCCGGGTGAAACGAAGGTGAAGTACTGATATATAAATCGTAACTTACGGTGTCATCCGGGTTGTCATCGACAGCATCTTCCCAATCGAAATTTATGGGTGGCTGGAGATTGCTTCCTTCGGCCGGAGCAAGCAGGGAAAAAGCCCCTGGGGGCGTGCTTTGCCAGTATTTGATGGTGGTGTAATCACCGACTCGCCCGGTGGTATCACGGCTGCCGGTAACAAAAACATTATTATACTTGTCGATTATAAGGTCATAAGCGATATCGTCGTTGTTGCCCGGTCCATTATAGCGGTGTTCCCATACGGTGTTGCCGTCCGGGTCGTATTTTATGGTCAGCCAGTCCCGGCCCGTGCCGCTGCCGATGCTGAATCCCGTGACGTAAATATTCCCCGCCTGGTCAAGGGCTAAAGCGTTGGCTTCATCGGTGCTGTTGGCCGGGCCGTTGTACCGGTTCACCCAGGCGAACACGCCATCCGAAGTATATTTTATAGTGGCATAATCGTAGTCGGTTTCACCTCCGAAACTGACACCGGTGACATAAACATTACCGCCATTATCCACCACCACCTGGCGGGCAACGTCGATTCCGCCGCCGGGGCCGCTGTAACGTTGTACCCACAAAACGCTGGCGTCGGAGGTATATTTGATAGTGGCATAGTCAAGAAAAACCCCGGTACTTTTACCGGTTACATAGATATTACCGCTGTTATCGGTGGTTATATCACAGGCATAGTCGTCCTGATTGGGAGGTCCGTTATAATTCCTGAACCATATTAGGTTACCGTTATTGTCATATTTTACCGTACCATAATCACGAATAGCATAGGGGGTACTGCTGAATTTAACCTGACCGGTAACATAGACGTTCCCTGACAAATCAACCGCTACAGCGCGTCCGGAATCGTCACCACTTGCCGGTCCATTAAATATCCTTGACCAGACAAGATTGCCCAGCGGGTCATATTTAAGGGTGGCATAATCGGTGTACACCATCGGATTGCTGTACGCGAAGCCGGTGACAAAGACATTCCCGGAAAAGTCGGTGGCGATGTCACAGGCAACGTCGTTACCGCCGGCGCCCGAAAAGCCCCGGACCCATTGCTCCGTGCCTGCCCCGTCGTATTTAACGGTGACGAAATCATAGTTGGGTGCTCCGTTGCTTTTCCCCGTCACATAAATGGCGTCCGGTGAAAAAACTGTTATCGCTAAAGCCCAGTCATCGGCTCCGGCCGGCCCGTTGTAAATTCTGACCCATTCCTGGTTTCCGTCGAGTGTATAGTTTATAGTGCCGTAATCAAACCAGGCGGCAGATGCCGAGAATATTCTTCCGGTGATATATATATTACCGGAATCATCAAGGTCGATGGCATAAGCGATATCATTGCCGTCACCCTCACCGTTATAAGTGCGCACCCATTCAATATCGGATTACTGGGCTTTTAATGGTATGACCCATACCAGTAATACCGCCAGAGCGGAAAATACCCTGAACATACTTGTCCCCCATGGAATATGGTTATTTTAAGACGTTAATATTATGTGGTAGTACAAAGATGCAATGCTTACACTGAAGTATATGATATCTGGTGAAGGTTGTCAACGATAAAAGGTCGGAATATAAAAAACATCCGGGTTATGCGGTATTAAAATATTGAAGTTGAACTTTCAAAAATTGATACACAGGGAGAATCCAACGAGAGGAATTTAAACAGGAAGATTATTCCAGAGCCCGGATAGCGCGGATTACTTCACCGGGAGAATTTACCGTCATAAGTTCCTCCCGGAAGGAATCGAGACGGAGCATTTCCGCCAAGGCTTTAAAGACTTTAAGATACAGGGCGTCATCGTAGGGCGGAGCGGCCATGATAAAGAAAAGGTGGGTGGGTTTGTTATCGAGTGCTTCGAAATCATAACCTTCGATGGAACGGGCGAAGGCAATCATGAACTCCTTAGCCTGCAAAGAACGGATATGGGGAATGGCAATGCCGTTACCGATACCGGTGGTGGCTTTCTTTTCCCGGTTGATAAAATCCAGAAGAAATTTGGTGCGGTTGCCGACGCGGCCGTTTTTCTCCAGCAGAGTCACCAGCTCGGACAGAATTTTCTCTTTCGCCTCAAGTCGCCATTTTTCAAGCGAGCTACCCTCCTCGAGCGGCTCGATTCTCGTGGTCATATCGAGCTTGATGTGTTCTTCTGTCAAAAAACGCGATATTCTCATAGTATTATTCTGTATCGGCGTAAATAACTCAAAAATTGAGTCATTATAGGCTGAAACGGTTTCGTTTGTCAAGCCGTTAACGGCTGGAACCGACATTTTCCTCAGGCTTTTCCCGGTTCACATAGTTCATATGTGAATTATTTTCCAATCATTTAACAACTCAAGGGACATCTTGTTCCACAATGGTGGCAGGGGGAAATAGTTAATTTCACGATAGTACAAAAAAAACCTTGAAGAAGTAAAACGAAATTCCTGATACTATCGGACAATTTGGGCTATTGACTTATGGGTAGAAAAACCGTACTTTCTGGCTGGAAAAACCCGAGGCAGGATTATTTAAAAATTAAATAAAATGCCGATAATTATATAGATAACAAACAGTTAACGAGGATTATTTGCCTTTATTTTCACAGCTTAAGAGAACTCATACCTGTGGCCAGTTAAGCCCTGCCGATATAGGCGCAAAAGTTCGTTTGAACGGCTGGGTGAATGGCTATCGCAATCTTGGCGGCCTTCTCTTTATTGACCTTCGTGACCGTTATGGTTTAACTCAAGTCGTGATAAATCCCCAGACATTTGATTCACGGATGCTGGCGGAAGCCGAACGAGCCCGCCATGAATTTGTGGTGGCGGTAATCGGTACCGTGCAAGAGCGACCTGAGGGAACGGTTAATCCCAAAATGCCGACGGGGGCAATTGAGGTAAATGCCGAAGCTTTTTATATCCTGGCAGAATCAAAAACCCCGCCCTTTGAAATCGTTGATGACACCAATGCCGGAGAATTATTGCGTCTGGAATACCGTTACCTGGATCTTCGCCGCAGACCACTCCAGGAAAACCTGCGTATTCGTCATGAAGCCACCATGGCAATCAGGAATTATCTGAACAGCCGCGGGTTTTATGAAATAGAAACCCCCCTGTTGATTCGCTCCACTCCGGAAGGGGCTCGTGATTATGTGGTTCCCAGCCGGGTATCGAAGGGGAAATTTTATGCTTTACCCCAGTCGCCCCAGCTTTTAAAGCAGATCCTGATGGTGGCTGGATTTGACCGCTATTTTCAACTGGCCCGCTGTTTACGTGACGAAGACCTCCGTTCCGACCGCCAGCCGGAACATACCCAGATTGATATGGAGATGTCCTATGTTACACCGGAGGATGTTTTCGAAGTCGCTGAGGGTATGATGGCAGATCTTTTTAAAAGAGTTCTGAAGATTGATATCAGCACTCCGTTTCCGCGGTTCACTTTTGCCGAAGTTATGAGTCGCTGGGGGATCGATAAACCAGACCTTCGGTTTGGCATGGAAATTACTGACTTGAGCGATATTGTCAAAAACTGCGATTTCAAGGTTTTCGCCGATAATGTCCGATCCGGGGGGGTGGTCAAGGGGATAGTCCTCAAGGGCGGGGGAAGTTACTCCCGCAAGCAGATTGATAACCTTACCGAGCTGGCCAGAAGTCACGGTGCCGGTGGGTTGGCTTATGTACTTCGTTCTGAAACCGGGGATAAGTCGCCGCTTTTAAAATTCATCGGGGAAACGATAATGCACGAGCTGTGCCAAAAAGCCGGGGCGGAAGCCGGCGATGCTCTTTTTATCATTTCCGATAAAAAGCTGAAAACCGAAGCGATTCTGGGGCAGTTGCGGTTGTACCTCGGTCGCGAGTACGGCTTGATGCAGAAAGGCGAATACCGGTTTTTATGGGTTACGGATTTCCCGCTTTTTGAGTACAACGACGAAATGAAGCGGTTTGAAGCCATGCATAATATCGTATCTCATCCCCATGAGGAAGATTTGCCGTTGATAGAAGCGGGCTTTTCATGTGAGCTCCCCGGTACCGACCCGAACCATCCATGGCGGTGTGCCCGGGCCATGCAGTATGACCTGGTTGTCAACGGCTGGGAGATTGCCTCCGGCGGGCAACGGATTAACCGTCGTGATTTACAGGAAAAAATCCTGTCGATTCTCGGAATCGACCGGGAGCGGGCGGAACGGATGTTCGGCTTTTTGTTAAGAGCGCTGGAATATGGAGCTCCTCCTCATGCCGGAATCGCCCCGGGTCTGGACCGGATAGTTTCTCTTATGGTTGGCAGTGAATCGATACGCGATGTGATAGCTTTTCCCAAGACCACCAACGCCGTATCGCTCATGGACGGTTCGCCGACTGCCATCGAACCAGCCCAGCTGGAGGAGCTCGGTTTAATTATTAAAGAAGAAAAATAAATTAAAGTCAGTATGGAAATGGATATAAAAAAAACCCGCACTTTCGATGCCGTTGAGATAGACCAGCGCCTGCTTTTCGGGCAGAACCATGTTTTCTTGAGGATAATCGAATCACGTTTTTTATGTAAAATAATCGCCCGCGGCGAGAAGGTCATTATCGAAGGTCCGCCAGAGGATGTCGAGCGGGTTTTACGTCTTTTAAGTGATCTGGTGACCCGCCTTAAGCTGGGGGATATTATTACCGAACAGTATCTCAATTATGCCATCACCATGGTTCAGGAAAATGGCCAGGGACCGGCGAAGTCCATATCCACGGAAGCTCTTTTAACCAGTGCTTTGAAAAAAGCCATCAAGCCCAAAACTATCGGCCAGTCACAGTATGTAGAGGCCGTGGACAAGAATGACATTGTTTTTTCCATCGGTCCTGCGGGTACGGGAAAAACCTACCTCGCGGTGGCGATGGCGGTCGCGGAACTTAAGGCCAACCGAGTCAACCGGATTGTTTTCACCCGCCCGGCGGTAGAGGCCGGGGAGTCCCTGGGGTTTCTGCCGGGTGATATCCGGGCCAAGGTCGACCCGTACCTGCGGCCGGTCTATGACGCTCTATACGATATGCTCCAGCCGGACAAGATTCACAAACTGCTGGAAATTGGTGTTATCGAAATAGCACCCCTGGCGTTTATGCGGGGACGGACGCTCAATGAGGCTTTTGTCGTGCTTGACGAAGCCCAGAATACGACCAGCGCCCAGATGAAAATGTTTTTGACCCGGATCGGGGAAAAATCCAAAGCTGTCATTACCGGTGATATCACCCAGATTGATCTGGACGACCGGCATGCCTCGGGCCTGGTCAAAGTGCAGACGATATTGAAAAATATCCGAGGTATAAAGTTCATCTATTTAACGGAAAAGGATGTTATCCGTCATCATCTTGTCCAGAATATCATCAAGGCGTACGAAAAATACGAAAATTTTAAGAAGAAATCTTAAGGCGAAAAGGAGATTCGCCGCGTGTTTTCGATATTACTGAAATTAAAACGCAGAATTAAAAAACTTTTGAAAGTCCAGACCGAGAGCCGCCAGCAAAGCGGGCAAACGGTTCGTTCCAAAACCATCAAATACCTGTTACTGGTGGTGTTCTCGGTTCTGATTGCGGTTTTTTATACCGGTGAGGACGTTTACGAACCTCTGGATATACCCCGCACGGGTGAAACCGCCCAGCAGGATATCCTGGCGCCGTTCGATATTACAGTTTACAAATCGGACCGGGAAATAGCGGACGAAGAGGAACAAATCCGTTTTTCCATTCCTTTTGTAATTGATTTTGATACCACCCTGAGCAACAGCGCCTTTGACGGACTGAGAGATTTTATCAGACTGGTTGATTCCCTGCGTTCAATCCGAGGCATCGGCGACTCCGTAAAACACCAGGAGCATATCGAGATTCTTTCCCGAAGGTACCCGCTTTTAAGTCAAACCGTGTTGGAACGGGCGCTGGATAAGAGTCTTAACCTTAATAAGGTTTTAATATCTCTGGAAAGAATTTACAGAGAAGATATCTACCGGGTCGGGGTACTTCGGAATCTTAAGGATATTCCCGCCAGCCGCAACAAGATGGTGGTTATAAGAAGAGCGCAGCGGGAGACGATTCATCAGCGGGACCAGCTTAAAGATGTCGCCATGGTTTTCGGTCAACTGGTCAGCGCCCTCAACCGGCTGGGCGCGACGGATTCCATCGATGTCGATTTTTATTACCTGGTCGGGAAAAACTTCATCCAGCCTAACCTCTGGATAAACATGGAGGAGTATGAACGCCGGGTAAACGAACAACTGGTCCAGGTTTCGAACATCCGCAAAGTAGTCAAAGCCTCGGACATCATTATTCGCGAGGGTCAGAAAGTCACGGAGCCGATTGAAGAAATTTTACTGGAGATGGCTCGACTGCAGCATCTCCAGGCCGTCAAGGAAGGCTGGTTGGTAGCGTTTCTGCCGGTGCTGGCACGGATTATCCTGGTGCTGACGATTTTTACCGCCCTGTATCTGTTTTTGTTTTATTTTCGCAAGGAAATTTTTCATTCCAATCCCAAGCTCCTGGCGCTCTTCATGGTTTTTGCCATCCAGCTGTTTCTTGTTTACATGGTCAAATTTTTCGGGGGTATTTCCATCTACCTTTACCCGGTGGCTGTTCTGCCTATCATGATAACGGTGTTGTTTGATGCTGAAGTAGGCATTCTGTCAACCATTATCCTGGCGCTGTTGCTCGGCATTCTGCATCGATTCAATTTCAATGTCACTTTAATGACGATGATAGTCGGTATGACCGCCTGCTTCACTTCCCGAACAGTCCGCAAGCGGTCGCATTTTTACCGGATAATGCTCTCGATCGTTCTCAGTTATGTGTTGTTGATAATTTTTGTCGAGAATATCAAGTTCGTGCCTAATCCGGATATCCTCGAGGATGTCCTGTTCGGGGCGGTTAACGGTATTATAACCATACCGATAATAATTTTCCTTTTACCTTTTTTTGAGTCGCTTTTCGGTTTCACTACCGATTCGACGCTTCTGGAGCTTTCCGATTTGAACCATCCGCTACTGAAACGGCTGGCGCTTGAGGCGCCGGGGACGTATCATCATTCGATAATTATCGGTAACCTGGCCGAGGCGGCCGCCAAAGCCATCAATGCCAATTCACTCTTGGCCCGGGTGGGGTCATATTATCATGATATCGGGAAAATGGAAATCCCCGAGTATTTTGTCGAAAATCAGCTCGGCGTAACCTCGAAGCACGAATCCCTGACCCCGACCATGTCGTCGTTGATTCTCTCCTCGCATGTGAAAAGGGGCCGGGTGCTGGGCGAAGAAGCGGATATACCTGATGATGTTCTTAATTTTATCGAAGAGCATCACGGCACCATGGTCATGAGTTATTTTTACAACCGCGCCTTGGAACAGGGGGCGGACCCCTCGACTATAGATAAGTTCCGTTATCCCGGGCCGAAACCTCAGACCCGGGAAACCGGGATTGTCATGCTGGCCGATGCCGTGGAAGCAGCCAGCCGTACTCTGGAAGACCCCAAACCGGCCCGGATTAATAATCTTATCCAGCGGATAATCAATGACCGGTTTCAATCCGGCGAACTGGAAGAATGCCCTTTGACACTAAGAGACCTGGCTCGTATCAAAGAAGCCTTTGCCCAGGTTCTTATTGCCGCCTTCCATCACCGGGTGGTTTATCCCAAGAAGGAAGACGAGGAGTAGATGTTATTGAGGATATACAAGGAAACCCCATCCCGAATACCGGTCACGAAAATAAAACGTCTATTTGAAAAGATTACTTCCGGCGAAGCTGGTTTAACCAGCCGGGGTTCGGTCAATCTGATTATTACCGACGATAAAAATATTCGTCGGCTTAACCGTTCTTTCCGCCGTCAGGACAGGGCGACCGATGTTCTTTCTTTTAATATCGATGTTACCACCGATGACGCCGATATTTTCGGAGAAATTTATATTTCCGCTCCCACGACACTGAAACAGGCGGCTCTTTACGGAGTCAGCCCGGCGGCGGAATATCTACGCCTTTTCTGTCATGGTCTTTTGCATCTTGCCGGTTATGACCATCGGACCGAAAGGGATGAAAAGAAAATGAAAAACCGCGCTGAACGTTATCTGGAAATGGTTTGAAGTTGAGGGGCTGATGCTGGAATTTGTTTTTTTATTTGTAATCATTGGTTTTTACCTGTCGGCGTATATTGTGTCTTTTTATTCTCTGGCGGTCTATATCGACCCGGATGATGTGGTCACCCTTTTCCCGAATATTTCCCGGCGTCAGCGGGAGGCTCTCAAGAAACTGGCCGACGACCCCCGGGCTTTTATGCAAATTGCCACGGTTTACAAGTCGTTTGCCCTGATTGTGGTGACCGTTTTAGCCGGGTACTTTTTTCAATATCTGGCCCGGACTTTCGGGCTGGATATCCTCTATGTTTATCCGGCGGGTTTTCTTCTGGTCTGGGTGCTGCAGATATTCTGTGTGGAGTACCTGGCGCGCCGGGCCGCCCGCAAAGCCCTAAAGGCTGCCATGCCCCGGTACCTGTGGCTGATTACCCTTATTTATTTTATTTTCTTCCCGGTGGTCAGCGCTTACCGCTGGGCATTGAAACGAGTCAACCCCGAAGAAAAAGTCTCCGAGAAGGAAAAAGAGGATATCATTGAACGGGCTATCGAAACCCTGGCCGAACAGGCCGGTATCAGCCAGGCTATTATCGAAAAAGATGAAAAAGAAATGATCGGCCAGATTTTTCTTCTGGATGAAACCGTCGTCAGGGAAATAATGGTTCCCCGCATCGATATTGTCGGTATTGAAAAGTCGATGAGCTTTGTTGAGATTCAAGAGCTGGTAATGGAAAACGGCTATTCACGTTATCCGGTCTACGATGAAAATATCGATAAAATTATCGGGATTGTCTATGTCAAGGACTTTTTTAACCGGATGCCCGAAAGGGGCGAGGAATTCGTTATAAAAAATTATCTTCGCAAACCGTACTTCGTTCCGGAATCGAAAATAATCGGTCATTTGCTGCGGGAATTCCAGTTGAAGAAGTTCCATATCGCCGTAGTGGTGGACGAATACGGCGGCGTAGCCGGCCTTGTTACACTCGAGGATATCTTGGAGGAAATATTCGGTGAAATCCAGGATGAACATGACAGCGAGGAAGCCGAAATTAAGAAAATCGCCCCCAACACCTTCCTGGTGGATGCCGGTATAATGGTCGAGGAATTGCAGGACCACCTGAACACCAATTTTCCTCAAGGTGAATATGATACCGTCGGCGGCTTGATTTACGACCTGGTTGGCTCGGTACCGCGGGAAGGACATAAGATTCGCTGGCATAATCTTATTTTTGAAATCGATAAAGTGGAAGGTCAGCGGATTTTAATGGTCAAAGTGCACAGGAAGTAACTTTTCCTGAATCCGGAACTTCGTACTAATTTAATCTTGCCCGGCCCGGTCGGCCTTAATATCCTGTCGGATAAAACTAAAACGGGGGCAGATAAGGTACTAAAAAACCAGCTTTCGGGGACGTATATATTGTTGTGTTGAAAGAACTGATTCCCAAAGTTGCTGTCGTTAAGGCGAACTCATATGAACGTCGCTACCTGGACGAGAAATTGCGGGATTTATTGTGTCTGATAGGCGGTCTGGAATCATATGTTAAGCCGGGTATGAAAGTTCTGCTGAAACCGAACCTTCTCTCCGCCAAGCCGCCGGAGCGGGCGATAACCACTCATCCGGAACTGGTGGCCGCGGTGGCGGAGATGGTCCGTTCTCTGGGGGCGGAAGTTAAAATCGGTGACTCCCCGGCGGGAGCCAAAACCGGCATTAAAAGAGTCTGGGAAAACACCGGCCTTGCCCATATCGCTTCCCGTGATAACCTGGAACTGGTCGGGTTCGAGCGAGCCGGGACAAGGCCTCTCAAGGTTGACAAGAATACCTATTATGTTTCCCGGCCTGTACTGGAAGCCGACCTGGTTATTAATCTGCCTAAGTTGAAAACGCATGTGTTGACCCTTATGACCGGGGCTGTAAAAAACATGTTCGGCGTCATCCCCGGTTTCCGCAAGGGGATGTATCATAAAGAAGCGCCGAATCCAAGACATTTCGCCCGGGTGGTGGTGGATATTTTTTCCACTGTACAACCCGCTCTAAATATCATGGATGCTGTCTGGGTGATGGAAGGTGACGGACCGGCCTCGGGGACGGTTCGCCCCGGTAATATGCTTCTGGCTTCGACTGACGCGGTGGCTATGGATACCGTGGCAGCTTCGATCATAGGACTGAACCCTCAAAAAGTACACACTATCAGGTATGCCGCGGAAGCCGGGCTGGGGATTGGCTGGCTGGAAGGGATAGAGCTGGTCGGTCATAGGCTGGGGGAATTGAAGTTGGATAATTTCAAACTGACCTCCAATCTGGGAATGGAACTTCTCCCCAAATTTCTGATAGATGCCGTCGGACCATTTGTCTGGATGCGTCCTCAAGCCGATGAGAATATCTGTGTGATATGCGGCGAATGTGTTAAATCCTGTCCAACCGGGGCCATGAAACAACCTGACGACGACTCTATTCCCGTGGTGGATAAGGAGTTATGTATCAATTGCTGGTGTTGCCATGAAATCTGTCCCGAGAACGCTATTTATATAACCAAATCCTGGCTAGCACGGAAATTCATCCGCTGAACTGGTTTCATCGTAATTTTTGGCGCAAATTTTGCGAATTCTATAATATTGCTTGACAAGACGATAGCCTTTTTTTAAATTAAGAGTGGCAAAATATGCGTTTTTTTATGAACAATTTTTTGTTGAAAACGTTTTGTAAACAGATACTTTAACATAATTCAGGAGGCAGTGTTATGCATTCAAAAAATAGTTTTATTTTTTTACTGCTTTTAGCGGTGGTGATTGTTTGCTTCATTGCTGCTCCTGTCTTCTCTGGTAACGGCAAGAGTGATGGTTATCCCTGGGATGCGGATGATACGGGCGATGAAGTTCCCGGCGATATTCCCACCGATGATCCGGATACCACTACCAGTCAGAGCTTCGTTATCTTATTAGTGAACAATCCCAATCCCAATCCTTCCCTGAACAATTTCATTGATGGTTTTTCCTCTTATTTTGTCTATTTCTTTATGACTACCCTGTTCAACCATCAGCCCGATGACTGTTTTATCATTACCGAGACTGAAAGGAGCCTTAGCGAGAAAGCAATAAAACAAAGCTTCTCAGCGCAGTAAACTTATGTTTAACTAAAAGAAAAAGTATAATGCAGATTCCCTCACAAAAATATACTTTTGATAAACGCCTTTTGGCCGTGGAAGAGCTGTTAAGACAAAGGCAGTATCAGATAGCCCAGAAGGAGTTTGCTCTTTTAAAGGAACAGGAGTTTGAAGCTTTAGAGCATGAACTGGGTCTTTTTCATCTGCTACAGGCGGAGATAAAATTTTATGAAGGCGTTTTTCGGAAAGCCATTGAATCGGGTCTAATGGCCGCGAGGATTCTGGCTGGCTTTCCGTTAAATCGTCATTATGGCCGGGTCCAGTTAACTCTTGCCAAGGCCTACTCGCAGATAGGTGATTTAAAGAATGCGGAAATCAGGGCTCGTGATGGTTTGGCCGAGTTTCGACGGGCAGGCGATACGGTAGGTCACATCGACTCCCTGAACGAGCTGGCGCGTATCGCTTTTTATCGTGGTAACTTTTCCAAAGCCCTTGAATATTTGGATGAAGCCATTGAAAAAGCCACTGATAGTCCGCGAAAGGTAATGCAGCTTACCGGTAACGCCGCCATGACCCGGATTCTGGCAGGTCAGTGGCATCAGGCTGAAACCGACCTTAATAAGGCTCTCAATTTTAATATTGAAACCCATCAGGAGATAGCTCAGGTTAACAATTTACTTTCTCTGGGCTATCTATATCTTAAACGTCGGGAATTCAACCCGGCCACACGTAATTTTGAAAAAGCCCTCAAGATTATCGAAAAACTTGATTTGAAGTGGGAGAAGGTTATATACCTCGAGTTCTGTGGGGAACTGGCTCTTGACAAGGGCGATATTTACCAAGCCAAGAATTATCTTTATGAAGCCTACAAAGAATCCTTGTTGCTTTCGCCTTCGAATACCCTTGTATCCCAGTCGTGCCGGCTGCTGGCCGAGGTGGAGCTGGCTCTTGATTATATTGACGAAGCCATGAAATACGGGCAAAAAGCTCTTGAAGTTGCCCAAAAGATTGGGGAAAGAGCGGAAGTAGGTCTGGCTTACCGCGTGATTGCCAGGGTTTATGCCGTTCGTTCGGAACATAAGGAGGCTCTGGAGTATATTCAACGGGCAGTGGAAATTCTTCGTGAAGTCGATTTCCCGTTTGAGCTGGCCCGGACATTACTGATATCTGCGGAAATAAGTCAGATGGCTGAAATTGATGAATTTGAAAAAATTCAGGCGACTTATGATGAAGTTAAGCGGCTTTTCAAGCGGTTGAAAACCAATTACTGGCTTGCCGAAGCTGATTTTAAAGCGGGAATATATGCCTGTCAGAGGGGTAACCTTGCCCGGGGCTTTAAAAAGCTTAGCCGGGCGGAGAAAACCTTTGCCACCCTTGGGGAGAAAAGTAAAGCCCGGGCGGTTAATCAGTTCGTACAATCAATGGCTGACCAGGCCATCGCTCTATCCATCTCCGATGAAAATGAATTTAAGATTTTTGGTAATCTCATCACCCGCGACGAAGTAAAGGAACTCAAGACCGGTCAGATGGAAGAAATAATGAATATTCTGTTGAAACGAACCGGCGCCAACCGGGCGATTATATATTATCCGGATTATGAGAACAATCCCGTTATATCATCTTTTTCGATGTCGCCTTTCCAGGTTAAAAAATTTGCTGAAAATATTCAGCAACTGCTTGGCCAGGAGATTTCTCTTAATCGACCTACCCTGCTTCTGGACTGCCGGCGCGACCCTTATATCAATGATCTGTTTCCAGATGATCCGGATTTGATTGCTTCGATCATAGTTGTTCCCATGCAGAGTCATAATTCCCATTGTTTTCTCTATCTGGATAAGAAATCCGAGAATAACACCCTGAATCCCTTCAGCCAGACGGAACTTAATTTCGCAGTCGGTTTTTCCGATATTCTGGTTTTCAAAGCGGCGGAATTGCAAAAGAAGAAATTAATCGAGGATAACCGTCGTCTGAAAGCCCAGTTAATGGAAAAAGCCGCCTTTCCCAATATTATAACTCAAAACAGTCAGATGCTTGAAGTGCTGGCGCAGGTCAACCAGGTTATTGATTCTAATATTTCAATATCCATTGAAGGGGAAACCGGGTGCGGGAAAGATATTCTGGCCCGGGCGATTCATTATAATTCCTGTCGTCGGGATAAACGGTTTATTTCGGTCAACTGTGCCGCCCTGCCGGAGACACTGCTGGAATCTGAACTTTTCGGCTATAAACGCGGGGCTTTTACCGGTGCCACCAGTGACAAACCGGGGCTTTTCGAGGAAGCCGACGGCGGCACCTTCTTCCTTGACGAAATTGCCGATATGCCTTTGACCATCCAGGCCAAGATTCTCCGGGTACTCGAGGAAAAAGAAATTGTCCGTCTGGGCGAATCGGTTCCACGGAAGGTGGATGTCCGCATCATTTCCGCCACCAACAAAAACCTGAAGGAAGAGATGAAGAATAATAACTTCCGCCAGGACCTGTTCTACCGTTTGACCGCTCTTACTTTTCGGCTGCCGCCTTTACGAGACCGGAAAGAGGATATTCCTCTCTTGGTGGAACATTTTCTTGAGGGCAGCAATAAGGAAATGACTCCGGCGGTAATGAAATACCTGGTTGCTTATGACTGGCCGGGTAATGTTCGCGAACTGGAAAATGAAATAAAAAAACTGGTGCTTCTAACCGGGGGGAACAAGAAGATTGAAACGGATATACTGTCCCGCAAAATTATTGCCGCTTACCAGTCCGGAACCTCGGTTCAGCCTGATATAGCCGAGCCTTTTTCAGAAGTGGCCTTTAATGAAAAATATTCCTTGTATGATTTCCTTTCAAGATACGAAAAGATGTTTATTATCAAGGCTCTTAAAGAATATAAGGGCATAAAAAAACATGCTGCGGCCAGTCTTAATATCCCCGAATCCACTCTGCGGCTGAAAATCAAGCAATACGATATTGACCTCAATCACCTCGACTCGGTGGATTAGGTTTCGTTTTAAGGTTATCATGGACCCCTTGTTATGAGGGGTTTTTTTGTTTATAATCTTCAGTATGATGTCGGCTTATTTTTATGCGCACGAAAGCGGCAATCCCTATTTTAATATGGCTTTCGATGAATGGCTTTTAGCTCGTGCCGTCAAAGAACCCGGCACGGTATTTCTAAGACTGTACCGCTGGCAACCGGGGGCAATTACTTTCGGTTTTAACCAACGTCAGGAAACGGCTCTTGATTTCTCCCGGCTTGGCGGCACCCCCGTTATCAGGCGTATTACCGGCGGCCGGGCTATTTATCATGACCCATCCGAGTACACCTATGCCATAGTTCTCAACACCGACGGTTTGGAAAACACCTGTCTGAAGGGTTCCTTGTCGGCAACTTCACAAGCAATCGCCGGGGCGCTGGTTCATTTTCTGCGCTCGCTGGGGATTGTGACTGATTATGTCAGACAATCGTCACGGGAAAATGCCCGGCCGGATTTTTTTCATAAAGCCCCCTGTTTTGCTTCCCGGGCTAAGTACGAATTGGTTTCTGAAAGTAATAAAATTGTAGCTTCCGCCCAGAAAAGGTTCGGGACTTCGCTTTTGCAACACGGTTCCATAAAGCTATTTGGTGTAATTGCCCATCCAGCTTTGGATTATAGCATAACCCATCCACTATTAGACCATGAACTTCTTGCAGGGAAAGAATTTAAAGAAATCTCACGTATCTTCCTTGAGGTCATGAGTCGTTTTTTTAACCTTGATATCACACCCGTTACAAATAATTCGGAGGAGGACCTGAGAGCTTTGCGACAGATGGAAATTTTTATAAAAAAAAATGCCTTGAGCAAGCGTCCGGTATTAAACAAATAGATGGTATCAATAGTCTTATATGATAGGAGCTTAGAATTTTGAGGGGAAAAAATCGCTTGACTTCTATGACCTTTTAGGACTATCTTTTGTGTTTGAAAGGAGAGCGAAAAATAAGCTCCAATTGATGATAGGGTTAAGAACGTATTTTTAATGAGGATAGGTTGGAAGTAGCAAAGATTCCTTACCGCTTTGTCTCAATTCCCACTTAAAATAAGTAACGATAAAAAGCATGATTTAAATATCTCAAGGAGGAAATGTAATGTTCGATAAAAAGAGGTTCTGTTTTCTATCAGCGATTTTTCTGGTTGGCCTGCTTCTATTACCTTCGGCAGTATTTGCCGCAGCTTTCGGTCAGATAAAAGGAACGATCACTGACGCTGAAACGGGGGAACCTGTTGTAAATGCCTCGGTTTTGATAGTAGGCACCAGGATTGGTAATTTTACTGACCTTGATGGTAAATATATAATTCCACGCCTGGAACCTGGTACTTATACTATCAAAATCTCTTCTATCGAATATAATACCGTCGAAGTTACGAATGTTATCGTTAATGCCGACCTGACCACCGAAGTATCGCAGAAGATGACGCGCAAGGTGAGCGACCTGGATAAAACCATTGTCGTAACGGGCAAGCAGGATGTGATTGACCGTTATGAGACGCAAAACAAGTTGACCATAACCCAGGAGACGATTAAGCATAAACCGGTGCAAACGGTTGATGCTCTTTTATCCCAAGTTGCCGGGGTTCAGACAACGACAACCGGGGAAGTTTTTATTCGCGGCGGTCGTGCTGGTGAGATTTCCTACATTGTCGACGGTGTACCTATTGGCGACCCGCTCGGCGGTATCGGACAGACCGGCGCCAATCTGTCGCTGGTATCCGGTTCCATTCAGGAAATTCAGATTATTAAAGACGGTTTCGACCCCGAATATGGTGACGCCTTAAGTGGTATCGTGAAAATCTCCACGCAAACCGGTTCCAAGGACAACACTCGTTTGAACTTTCAGTATATCACCGATGATCTGGGTAATGCGGAGTTGAATAAGTATTCCCGTAACTATGATTATGCCCGGTTTTCCATCTCCGGCCCGGACCCGATATTCAAAAACAAAGTGCTGCCGGCTCTGGGGCTTAATTTCCTTGAAGACAAGGAACTTACCTATTATTTCTATGCCGAGGTTGATAAAGACGACGGTTACTACCAGTACGATTCTTACGACACTCCTAAAACCCGGAACACTTATGCTTTCTTCGACCTGTTCGGTATTAAGGTACCGGAGCGTTTGAATAACCGTTATTACTGGATGGGGAATATTAAATTCCGCCCCAAACAAAATTTGAAATTCATACTTTCTTATAAAAATTCGCAACGTCATGGTACCAGTTTCGGCTGGGATTACCGTTATTCTTCCGCTACGGCTCCGGTTTGGGAAGAAGACTGGAAGTCGCTTTCGCTGGAGGTTTCACAATCGATTTCAAAAGATTTGAACTATGAGCTGGTTCTGTCGTATTATACCTTCAAATATAATTCAAAACCCGGTGACCCCAATAACCCCGGGCGGGGGTTGAGTCCCGATGA
>CAZUAS010000015.1:26043-36126 GCA_964618515.1 uncultured Ignavibacteriales bacterium
GATGAATTTACCCTGGATTCGGAATGGGAAAATTTCCAGGACCGTAACGGTAACGGTGTTTATGACGCCCCGGAACCGATAATTAACCTGTATCCTGATTCCACCAATTACGGTACGGATTTTAATGGTCCGGCTTACACTTTCGGGGAATTGCTGATTGATCAAAACATTCAGGGCAGTGATTATTCCCTTTCCAGCTTCCGTTTCAACAATAACGGTTATATAGATGATCTTGAAGGCGAACCCTTTATCGATATCAACGGTAATGGAGTCTGGGATGCCGGTGATATCCTTTATGATAAGAATGGTAACGGTATTCTGGATGCAGGCCGGGTTTCCAATATTAACAACCGCAGTCCGGAACCTTATATCGACGGTGATTCCATTCTGGGAGAGCCGTTTACGGATATTAACGGTAACGGGGTTTACGATGCTGGTATTGATAATTTTATACGGAGCACCACCCCGGCCAATCACGATTTGAACCATAATGGTCGTTACGATGGTCCCTGTCAGCTGGGTTCACCGGGCTGTAACTGGGAACCCGGAATTCCTTTTTTGGACCGCAATGGTAATGGTATTTTTGACGGCCGCAATTATCAGTATGATCCCGGAGAGCCTTATGAAGACGTAAACGGGAATGGTAGGTACGATTATGGTGGCAGTTATAACTTTTTGGACCCGCTTAACTACACCCAGGACATCTCCTGGTCGCAGCGTGAAATTGAGCGCCTGCGCGGTGAAATTAAAATTTTCCGTCAGTTGGGACCTCATGAATTAAAAGGTGGTTTTGCTTTCCGTCACGAATCCTTTACTTTTGAAGATATCGAGCGGGTATATATTCTCTATACTGGTCGTTATGACGGCGGTCCGTATCCGGAACGCGGCGCTTTCCGCGATGTCTTTAATTACAGCCCCATGGGTGGTACGGGTTATATTCGTGACAAACTGGAATATGGTTCCATGATTGCCTCCCTGGGTATCCGCTGGGATTTCTTTATCCAGGATACCGACAGCCTTATTGAAGTGGCTCGTAATGATGACCTTGGTTCCGGTATTATTTACGGTGACCGGCATAAGATTTCCCCTCGTATCGGATTTTCCTACCCGATTTCCGATAAAGCCAAGGTGCATTTCAACTACGGTCACTTCTATCAGTTGCCTGATTATCGTTATATGTATGCCCGGAATACTTCATCCGTCGACCAGAACGATGTCGTAGGCAATTACAACCTCGATTATCAAAAGACCATTCAGTATTCTTTTGGTGTGAAATATGCTATGACTGAGTTCTATTCACTGGATATTTCCGGTTACTTCAAGGATGAGTTTGACAAGATAAACAGTAAGCAGGTAAAAGTGGGTGGTTTGACCCGGCAGCAGTATCGGAACTCCGATTATGGCCGAAGCCGCGGATTTGAAATCACTCTGGAAAAACGCGGTGGCGGTTATGTCAATGGCCAGGTTAACTATACTTATGCTTTTGCATACGGGAAAGCCTCCCAAGCGAACGAGGATTATCTGAGTGATTTCTACCTTTCAAGGGAACCTCTATCCGAGGCCCCCATGGATAACGATATTCGTCACTCCCTGAAATCGGCCATCCAGATTTATATCCCCAATACAGTGAAGCCCCGCGTTTTCGGTTTGCCGATTCCCAATGGCTGGTCATTGTCGATCGAATCCATAATTGAAAGCGGCCGTCCGTTTACTCCGGATAAAAACTATCCCAATATTTCTCAGGAAACAGCCGAATCGATCGAACGTAACTCGTTACGTTATCCTTCGACGGTGGTGTTTGATATTCGCTTTAACAAGGATTTTTCACTTTTCGGTCTGGAATACAGCTTCATCTGCTGGGTGGAAAATGTGTTCGATTCGCGGAACGTCGCCTACATATATACCAACACGGGACGTCCCGATACCCGGCAGAATATTTCCCAGGTTATTTATGGAGGAACTCAGTATGACCTTAATCCTTATAACTGGGATTACGGTCGGCAGATCAGGTTAGGTTTGGAGGTTAACCTGTAAGCTTCGGAACAGGAAAAAAGTTGATATGTTAATAGATGAGGTTGAGATGAATATGAAAAAAATGCTTCCAGTGTCGCGCAGAAAGAGATACAGCAGTTTGGGCTTTTTAAGTTTGTTATGTCTGTCGGTACTGGTACTGATATCAGTACCGAATGCGGTTTATGCTCAGGCTAAAGTAGGTACCACCGGGGTTCAGTTTCTTGAATTAGGGGTATCGGCTCGGGCGATGGGCATGGCGGATGCTTTTACGGCCGTATCCGATGATATTTCAGCGGTTTATTATAACCCGGCCGGCTTGACTTCGCTGTTGGGACGGGAAGCCATGTTTACTTACATTAAAATGCCCGCCGACATTAACTACGGTTTTGGCGCCATTGGTTTTCCCCTTGAATCCATCGGCGGGGTGCTGGGATTCGGAGTCTATGGCCTGACCACCGGCGATATGATTGAACGGACTTATGAACAGGGTCCCGGTAACGGAACCGGACGCGAATTCCAGGCTAATGATATCGCCATCTCCGTGGGTTACGGTCGTTATCTGACCGACCGCTTCTCGATCGGTTTCAATGTCAAGTATATCGGTGAATACTACGCCGATGAATCAGCTAGTGGCTGGGCGGCCGATGTCGGGACTTCTTATGATACCGGTTTCAGAGGGTTCAAGATTGCCATGGTGATTACCAACTTCGGACCCGACATGAACATGGTACAGCAGGATTATCCGTTGCCCATCAATTTCAAATTCGGCAGTTGTATCAATATTCTGGAAAACCATGATAACTTTGTCACCTTCTCTATTGAAGGTTCGCACCCCTCGGATAACCTGGAAAAATACAACATGGGCCTTGAATATACCTTCAAAGACCGTTTCATCCTCCGCTCGGGTGCCCGGATGCATTACAATGAGGACGGCTTTACCGCCGGTGGCGGTTTGAGATTCCCGTTCGGAGAAGACGGAGAACTTCGTTTTGACTATGCTTTCCAGGATTTTGGTATCCTTACCGAAATTCACCGCTTTAGTATGTTAATTGCGTTTTAACGAGGATGGAGATAACAGATGACTTTTAAAACTAAATATTACGGACGAACGACGGTTCTGACGGTTTTGGCCCTGATGATACTGATACTCTCCTCCCTGTATCTTTCCAGCTGTTCCGACCGAATCAGTGGTACTCAGACCGCCAATCGTCCTCCTCTGGTTTATTTTGTCAATATACCGCCGGATGGTTATAAGGAATCTTATAACAATGTTGTTCACTGGGTCGGTACGGATTATGACGGTCAGGTGGTTTTATTCCGCTATGTCGTCGTGAAAGCCTCTTATATCGACACCGCCGCCGGTGAAACCCCGCAGTCGTTTGCCCAGAATTTGAAGTCTATGTCGAAGGATATTACTTCGTTCGTAGTCGATGGCGATACCCTGGTGTGGACCTTCCTGCCAGTGACCGTCGATAACCCGCAAACGTCGCAAATTGTACCCATGTCGGCCAGTTTGACCAACCCGGTTCTTGAATACATACCACAGTATGTGTTTTTGCAGGCTTTCGATAATATAGGCGCATCTTCGGAAGTTGTTTTCAAACTGGTTTTAAGAAATGACTATCCACCGGATACGCGGATTATAGGTATTGATGCGGACCGGGAATATATCAATGCCAAACAGGCCGGTGGCGTCAATACCGGTGTCCCGGTTCGATGGCAGGGGTCCGACCCCGACATTGAAGATACTCTCTTTGAATTCCATTGGAGACTGTATGGCCCATACATGTCCGATTCCATCAACGGTTCCGTTTTCGAAGAGGTGGTCGATTCCTTCATTAAAATCGTGTTTCTTACCCGGACGGCGGAACTGTTCTTCTGGCGTGACGGCAGTAACAGTTATTTTGTTCTGGTGGATTCTTCTTACGTCTGCGACACCGTAGCCGATACCTGTTGGGTGGAAATTGATTCGCAGATTAAATATGTTGATAGTTTTATTCCCATAAAGGACAGTATCGGACAGTGGGGTGTCTATGGCCAGTTTGACACCCTGTTTGATTTTAATGACCCTGATTTTATTGCCAACCCTGATTATAACCAGCTTCGTAAGACTTCCAACGGCTGGGTAACTTCCACCCAGGATACTCTTTACGATATTTTCCCGGACCCGGATAATCCGGAAGCGGATACTACCCGGAAGTTGAAATTTATTTTTGTCGCGCAGACGCGTGATGCCGCCAAGGTGGTGGATTTGACCCCGGATTACCGGATTGTAAATGTTATTCAACCCAAATATGAACGGGATATTCTGGTTGTTGATTGTTCCAAACTGGCTACACGTATAAACGCCCCTTATAAAAAAATTTCTCAGAATGTCGATACTGCCCTTCACTACTGGGATAGAGTCATTCATAACTGGAATGCTGATACTGATTTTGATATTTCTCCTACCCCGGCCGGGCAATTCATTGACTATTTTTATATTAATAGAAATTCCGATAAAATACCTTTACGCCTTTTATTGCAGCATAAAATCGTAATTCTCTATAATGATGATATTTTGGCGGCAGGCATAACATCGGGTCCTGGTGGTTCGCCAACCGCGATAGGCAAGAACATTTATACAGCTCTTGAGGCTGGTGTTAATGTCTGGTTGACAATGCGGTCACCGGTTGTTGGCGGTGTCTCTACCAGTCCCTATGTAGGGGGGAATTTTCTTATCCCGGACAACGAATACTGTACCCATTTTGGAATTGACCCGAATTACGGCATGGTTTATTCCGCGTGGGCTTATCATGCTTTTGATGTAAACGCTGATTCCATCCGTGTTGACGGGGTGTATGTTCCCAATCCGCAGAAAAGAGCCCACCGCCGTATCGAAGACTTTATCGGAGCGGTCAGTTTAAACCCGGCTAAGTGGCCGAGTCTTGAAATCGACACCATTCTTCTTGAACGACGTTACTATTGGTTCCCTGATGTAGGTAATATTTACGGTTTTTCCTATAATGATAACCGGGGTATGTATTATTATGACCCCAGGGTTTTCAAACCGGCCGGCTTACGAGCTCTGCCCGAAGTTAACTGGGCTTCTCGAATTTACGGAACGGAAGGCATGTATCTTTATAAATCTTATTACGGTCTTGACCACCCGCTCGGATTCGATTATTCCTTCGATGGTGCTCCTGTCGCGCACCGGTATAACAGCGGGTTGTACAAAACCGTGCATTTCTGTTTTACCCCGCTGAGTATCAAGGACGACCAGATGCAGGTGGTTATCGATTCCGTCCTGAACTGGTTGTATCCGGAAGGAGAGCTATCCTCACCGCCGACCAGTCTTCGATATCCCGATGCCAAGGTACCTATTTCCATGGCTCAGGCCAGAGCCAAATACTGGAATGAGTTCATGAGCGGGATTGACGAATCTAAAATCATCAAACCGACCGGTAAAAAGGTCGAAAGGGTGATGCGTTTTTAGTCGTCATAAAAGATGAAAGCAAGAAGGGCCGGTTTGGAACCGGTCCTTTTTTTATTGCGGCATCAGATTGCGCAAGCGGTTTATTTGAGGATTATCCGGGAATTTGGCGACCGCCGTTTTATAAACCGAATCGGCGGCTTGCCGGTTGCCTGATGAAAGGTATCCGCTGATTAAATTAACATAGGCATCGCTGAGTGTAGCGTCAGAGCGGATGGCTTCCTGAGAATACCGGATGGAGTTAATGAAATCCCCCCGGATACCGGACAGATAACCCAGTTGATGATAGGCTTTGGCTTTTTCATGGGCGATATTCTTCGGGTGATTGCGAAAATCTTTGCTGAAGGCGTAGTCGTCGGTTTCAATCGGCGGCGGTTGGGCGGTAAGAGCCGCTTGCAGATATAATTCGGCCCTGGCGGTATCCTGCCGATGAAGCATCAGGGCGGCGGCTTCGTTAAACAGATAAATATCACTGTTCGTTCTTTCCTTTGCGGCTGCAATAAGTCCCGCCAGGCTGTCGGATGTGATATCCTCTTTGAGGGCAACCGCCCTCAAATAAATCATGTTGGCAACGGGGTCATAAGGTTTTAAAGACAGAGAAATACTTATTTGCTCAAGCGCCCGGTCAATGTCACCATTCACCAAGAACAGCGAGGCCAGATTGTTGTATGCCTTGGACTGTAAGGGGAAGTTATCTCTTTCCCGGCTGAAATAGAAAAGAGCCGAGTCGGTATAACCCATACGAAAATAACAGATACCCAGGTTAAGATTGGTTTCCAGGAAATCTCGGTCAAGATTCCAGGCTTGCTTGAGGTAAGTGATAGCTTTTGGATAATTGCGGGTATGAATGTGATATAATCCCTGTGAGACCAATGTCTGGGTAGAACCTTTCCGGCTGGGGATGAAGAGAGTATAAAACGAAAAAACAGCCAGCAGGATTATCACTGTAGTTACGGCCAGTGCCTGTCTGAGGTTGTTCCGGTAAAGAGTCATCAGGAAGCTAAATCCGAACACGGCCAGGATAATATAATAGGGGAGTAACGGTAGACGAAAACGACTGCTGACAAAAAATAGGGAACTGCTTAAAATATAAATAATCAATATTACTATGATCAGGCGGCTTTCAAAACCGCCTTTCCAGGCAGCAAATGCCCCGATGAAAGCCATAGGGAAAATCAACCCGAAGCTTATCGGATTGTATCTCAAATATGCCAACTTATAAAAGAAGGCGTAGATATCGCGATTATTCGATATTTCCAGGTTGACAAACTGAAAATACAATTTTTTCAGGTAAAGTTTAAAAAAAGTTGCGGGATTCGATACTATCCAGTTGAGTGCTTTTTTGGTCCAGTAGGAGGAAACTTCGCCGGGACGTAATTTCCGGCGCATCGCCTTTTCCGCTTCATAAGTGATATCCTGAATATTCCAATTAATGCCGAAGGGTTCGGGCAAAGTGGCCGAGGTACCATCGGCCGCTTCATTGTTGCCGATATATAAATTTATTCCTCCCTGGGAAGCGATCATAACCGGGTCACGAGCCACAATCAGGTTGCGCAGGGAAACGGGGGCAATCATCAGTATTACTCCGACTAGCAAAAAGGCACTCGTTTTCAGATTTTCTCGGCAGAGAGTTTTATTTTTAAAAAGCAACACGAAGGCCACTATTCCCACGACTATCAATCCGGTCGGGCGGGTAATCGAAGCTAGACCAAAAAATATGCCGGAGAGAAAAAGGATTCTTTTTAGCTGGTTTTCCCGCCAGATTAAAAACAAATAGAGAGCCGCCTGCATAAGCACCATGAACAAAGGGTCTAAAAGCAACTCCCCTTCGAAAAAAATCATTATCGGTGAAAGCGCCTGGATTAAAGCCGCACCTAATCCGATTTTGTAACTGAAAATTTTGCGTCCCAGAAGATAAGTTAAAAAGACCGACACCAGGCCGATAGCCAGGCCGAAAAGCCGACCTACCCAGAGGGAAGATCCGAAAAGAGCATACAGTAAACCCAGGCAGTAAATATAGAAGGGCGCTCGGAAGTAGGTTGTGTCGCCCCAAATGTTACCGTTGGCGATCGTCTCAGCCCAATGATGGTGGTAGTTATTATCAATCGTCAACTGGTCCCAGTCCGGCATCTGTGAATATTGCACCAGATGGAAAATTCGAATAGAAACCGCCAGTATAAGAACAAGCAGGAGCCAATAAAATTCTTTTTTATTTTCGTGTAATAGATTTTTCATTGCCTGACAATATAATTAATCCCTTTAAATATATCTATAAAAAGGTGCAAACCGGGTCACCTGTCCGTATTCATTTACTTCTCTTTGCATACCATGAATTTTAATATTCTTTCAGGATGAAAGCGGCATACCCGTCAGCCCGAATCTATCTTGTTAAAACATATTGAGATACAATAAGAAGGCAAGGCCTCTTTGCAGTCCGGTTCATATATTTATATAAATCCGTCCGTGGCACTTTCTTTGCTCAATAGGTTTTCAGACTTAATAAGAGGAGAATAGATGAGCACACTTTTTCATAAATTTTTCTTCGTTGTCGGTCTTCTGATATTTGTTTTAATTAAGGTTCCGTTTCTTCATGCCCAGCCTGAAATGTCCCCCCGCTTGGAGAGAATGCTTGGCCAAAAGGCCATAGCTGACAGTACTGTGGAAATCATAGTTTTTTTGGAAAATAAATCGATCCGTAACGATGTATATAAGATAAACGAACAAAATAATATAGAGCGTTCGGCAAGAATTAAAACCGTCACCAGAAAATTGCAAAGCTTCCGAGCTTATGGTGCCGGAGCGGTTGAATTTTTCCTGAAAAATAATTCGGTTACCGAAATTCAGAAATTCTGGATTGTCCCGGCTTACACCGCTACCCTTCCGGTAAGCCGGCTGGAAGAACTTGCCTGTATTCCCGGGGTGGAGACAATAATAGCCGATGTTGCCTTGGAATTCGAAGAGCCGGTGGAAGTTAAAAACGCCCCAGTGTTAACCACGTCCTCGACGACGCCTTTGAAGATGTTGAAAGTACCCTCTCTCTGGAGTCAGGGTTATACGGGTAAGGGTCGGTTGGTCTGTTCGTTCGATACGGGGGTGGAGAGCACGCACCCGGCGCTGGCTTCCAAATGGCGCGGCCGTCATGCCCCGCTGTCGGAATGCTGGTACTCGCCTGTAAATCCCAATGTCGCACCGTATGATAATGTCGGCCACGGCACGCATACCATGGGCACGATTCTCGGTTCGACGGCTACCGATACTTTCGGCGTCGCACCCGACGCCGAATGGATCACGGCCGGGGTGATTGATGTCGGACATGATTTGAACACGATGTTAAGTGATATAATCCGCGGATATCAGTGGGCGTTGAACCCTGATGGCGATACGGGCACTACCGATGATGTACCGGATGTGATTTCCAACAGCTGGGGCGTCCCGACCGGTATTTTACCGGCTTGCAGTCAGATTTTCTGGCAAGTGCTTGATAATGCGGAAGCCGCCGGTATTGTGACGATCTTTGCTGCGGGTAACGAAGGTCCGGATGCGGGCAGTATTCGCAACCCGGCCGACCGGGCTACCACGCCGATAAATTCATTCGCCGTGGGTGCTGTCGATGACAATAAAGTAATCGCCGGTTTTTCCAGCCGGGGTCCCTCGGCTTGCGATATGAACCAGATTAAACCTGAAGTGGTTGCTCCCGGAGTAGGAATCTATTCTTCGACCAAGGGTGGTGCCTATAAGTTAATGAGCGGGACCTCGATGGCGGCGCCGTTTATCTCCGGCTTGGTTCTGCTGTGTCGTCAGTATAATCCCGATGCCACAGTTGAACAGATAAAATATGCTCTTATTAAATCGGCTGAAGACCTGGGAGCGGCGGGCGAAGACAATGCCTATGGTCATGGTCTGGTCGATGCTTCGAAACTTTTCAATTATCTGCCGGTCCCCAGCAGTACCAATTTCATTATAACCGGCATTAAAATATCCGGTGATGGCATCGCAGTTCCGGGTGAAAATGTCGATTTACAGCTTACTTTGCATAATTCTGCCGCCAATGTCGACCGGGTAAGCGGACGTTTGGTACCGAAAGACAGCAATGTTGTTACGATTTACAACGATTATGCGGCGTTCTTTTTCGGTGTTGGTGGCACTACCGCCACAAATTATACCGTTTTCAATCTGACTATCAATCCTGATGTAAGACACGGTGATAAAATTCATTTCAGTCTTATTGTCGAAAAACCCGACATTTTTATATGCGATACACTTGCTTTTACTTTGACCGTAGGTTTTGTTCCGGCCGGCAGCGTCGTTGATATACACAACAGCCGGATTGATTTTTCCGCATCTGATTTTGCCCAGTTCGGGCTCGGGGAGGGTTCAATATATAACCTGGGTCGGGAGGGTTACCGTTTCCAGAGCGGTTCTAATCTTCTTTATGAAAGCGGTATTATCCTGGGCCGTAACAGTCTCCAGCTTTCCAGCAGTATCAGAAATAGCGAAGGCGCTTTTGTTCCTTCCGATTTTACCCCGGTGTCCGGCATTACTACCGAATATTTGGCTACGGAAGGTGCGAACTGTCTTAAGGCACGGTATGTTGACAC
>CAZUAS010000015.1:36136-38638 GCA_964618515.1 uncultured Ignavibacteriales bacterium
CCTTTTCCGAAATACCCATTCCTGTTACGGTTTCTCAGGAAATAGTCAGTTATAATGACGGTTTTAACGATGATTTTCTGATTTTCAAGTTTCATCTGATTAATCAGACCCTTGAAAAAATTACCCATCTTTACTTCGGTTTTATGAACGATTTTGACCTGAGTGCCGGAAATGATATGGTTGTACTTGATGAAAACCTGGGCATGATTTATCAGAAGAGTGCTTCCGGTCCGCTGGTCGGTCTGGTCAATTTAAAAAGCATTACTTCATTCAAGGCTATAGATAATGGTAACAGTAAAATAGGCTTTAACCGGATGGAAAAATTTGACCTGATTGCTACCACCGGCCATAGTGTTGACAGCACTCTTATAGGCGACATGCTCTTTATTGCCTGTTCGGAAGCCTTTGACGTTAAAGCTCTTGACTCTATGGAAGTTGCTTTTGCCCTTGTTGCCGGTGAAACCACGGAAGAATTGTACATGGCGGCCGTTCGGGCGCGTCAGAAATTTGATATCGTGACGGCTATCGAAATCGAAGAAAGCAACCGCCCTGCCTGTTTCACTCTTAATCAGAATTACCCCAATCCCTTTAATCCCACAACCAATATTTCATTTGACCTGCCAACCGGTAGCGAGGTTACCCTCGATATCTATAACCTGTTGGGGCAGAAAGTAAAAGACCTTAAAACTGGATACCTGCCGGCTGGTAAACACCTGTTTGAATGGAACGGCACCGACAACAATGGCCATCAGGTGGCTACCGGAGTCTATTTTTACCGCCTGACCACCTCAGATTTTTCGCAGTCCAGAAAAATGATGCTTCTCAAGTAACGGGTTATTGTTTATATTGCTCTGAATTCAGGGATGCCTGTGAGCATTATAAAAGTATTTAACGGACTGGATAAAAATAATTCGAGGACAGGAAATGGTGAGGTGGAAGATTACAGCCGGGATTATTCCGGCTGTTTTAGTCGGGTGGCTGACCGCTGGTCAGGTTTTCTCGGTGCCGCCGGACCCGCAATTCATGGAGAAGTGGAAAGCTGCGGGGATTTTCGATGAAAAAGTCAACATCTGGAAAGAATTCGTTAATAAAAGAGAGCAGACTTTAAAAGAGCGGCCGGTTCGATTTAATAAAAAAAGCAGGTTAGGATATCAGACCCTGTTTGCTGATAATATCGATACTCTTAACCTGCCGGTAATTCTGGTCGAATTTACCGACCATCTTGCCTCCGATCAGACCGTGTCGGGAACCGCTCAAATGTTTGATTCGATTTTGTTTTCCGTCGGTAATTTGAATCCGACCGGTTCCATGACTGATTATTTCCTGGAAAACGCCTGCGGAAGTTTTTTTATTAAAGGAGATGTTTACGGCTGGTACACCATGCCGCAAACATACAAGTGGTATGTCAGTGTTGATTATGGTTTATCGCGCAGTGGTCAAATGGCTCTTGATGCCCTGCTGGCGGCTCGAGCCGATATTAATTTTGCCGATTATGATTATGACGAAGACGGCTATTGCGATGGTTTAATTATCATCCATGCCGGCCTGGGAGCGGAACAGGGCGGAAACGATATCTGGTCGCATCAGAGCTGGCTACCTTCCGCGCCTATTTATGATGGTGTAATTATTGACATCTTCTCCATAAATCCGGAGGAGTTTATCAGTCTTTACGAAGGAAAAACGGTTCTTTCACCGATTGGTGTCTTCTGTCATGAATTCGGTCACATCCTGGGTTTGCCTGACCTGTATGATATCAACAATACCGATAATATCTCCAGGGGGCTAGGGTACTGGTCACTGATGGCGGCCGGGAGCTATAATGGCGGGGCAAAAACTCCGGCGCATCTTGACCCATGGTGTAAAATCAAACTGGGTTTTGTCGAGCCGTTTCTGGTAACGACAAATCTAAAGCAAGTCGCGATTCCGGCCATTGAAACTACCCCGGCAATATTTCTTTTACCTTTCGATGGCAATCCTGATGAGTACTGGCTGGTAGAAAACCGCCAAAAAACCGGTTTCGATTCTACGTTGCCGGGGACCGGGCTTCTTATTTACCATATCGATGAAGGCGCTACATATAATAATTCCGACCCGTACCGATATCATGTAGCTCTGGAACAGGCGGATGGCCTTAATTCGCTGGCATTCGGCGGCAGCAGCGGCGATTATGGCGACCCGTGGCCGGGCATTAACAATAACCATAATTTTCACGATTTAAGCGTTCCTGATTCGAAGACGAATATGCGGCAGGAAGTTACCGAAATCGGGGTGTGGAATATCTCCGAACCAGGTCAGGTCATGTATGCCGACCTGGATATTTCTTTTTCCCGACCTTATATTCAGTTTGAAGGACCGGATTCAATCCGCTTTATTGACAGTCTGAGTGGCAACCATAACGGTCTTATCGAACAGGGAGAAACAATTGAACTTTACGTCAAACTTAAAAACATGATGTTGAGTACCGGTTATGGTTATCTTACCCTGCAGACTTCCGCTTCAAAT
>CAZUAS010000016.1:0-16394 GCA_964618515.1 uncultured Ignavibacteriales bacterium
TGCCGATATCAACCTGGAAAATAAAAACTCATGCCTGGCGGGGCGCTGTTTTGGCACCGACGCCGGTACCGTATCGCTGTTCGTCAGGGCAATGGTGAAGATGTCCAAAGCGAAGGGCATGCTGACCTGTGCCAAGCATTTCCCGGGTTTGGGGGCGGCGATTAATGACCCCCACAAAAAAACGGCGGTGGCTACTTATGATGAGGTCATCTGGCAACAACGGGAAAAAATACCCTTCCAGGCCGCCGTGGAAAGCGAAGTGGACATGGTCATGACCACCCATTTGCATCTGCCTGAAATAGACGATAAAATCGTCACCGGTTCCAATAAAATAATCTCCGAAATGCTCCGGCAAACGCTTTCTTTTGACGGTCCCATAATCACCGATGATTTGACCATGGCCGGGGCCGCCGCTCTCGGCGACATCGAAGAAAGAACCCTGGCTGCCTTTATGGCCGGCCACGATATTTTACTTTTCGGCCAGGATTTTGAAGCCGCCCGGAAAGCCTATAAGGCTTTTCATGAAGCCTGTCAAAAAGGAGAAATCCCTGAAGACCGGATAAACGCTTCGCTGGACCGGGTGATGGGAATAAAATTTAAGTTGAAAGTGTCGGTTATTCCCTGACATAATAGGAACCATGTCTTTACAGGATGTAATTAATAAAAAAGCTCCGGTGATAATCGGAATAAATTCGGGCACTTCAGCTGACGGCGTTGACCTGGCTGTCCTGCAATTCTCTTCTTCAACGAAAAAACAAAAAATATCTCTGCTGGCCGGACATTCGGTTAAATATCCTTCCCGCCTTAAAACCTTGATTCTTAAGGCCGCCGCGGCCGACAGCATTTCACTCGAGGAGCTGATATATCTGGATAATATCCTGGGCATGTTTTATGGCCGAGCCGCCGCCGGTTTTATAAAAAGGTTTGAAAAACAAGGGGTGAAAATAGCGGCGGTAGCATCCCACGGACAAACCATCCGCCATTCCCCCCGGCAGGTAAAATATGAAAATTATACCATCAGGGGAACCCTCCAGCTTGGTTCGCTGGAATATATTGCCACTCTCACCGGGAAGATCACGGTGGGTGATTTCCGCCAGGCCGATATCGCTCTGGGGCGGGAAGGCGCGCCTATTACAACGGCGGCCATGGCGCGGCTTTTTGCTGATCCCGTCGAACCCCGCCTGCTGGTCAATATCGGGGGAATCTCCAACTTCTTTTATTTCCCGGCCAGGGGAAAAACGTTAAGGTCGATTAAAGCCGCCGATTGCGGTCCCGGAAATTCACTTATTGACCTTCTGGCTTTCAGATTGTTCGGAGAAAAATACGACCGTAACGGCTGTCGTGCCCAAAAAGGCAATATTTCCCAGCGCCTGATGGCTCTGCTTTTAACCCATCCCTTTTTCAAAGCCGGGCGGCAGTCAACCGGGCGGGAAGAGTTCGGTTTTCAAACAGCTGACCGGATTATCGATTTCGGCCACAAACTGAACCTTGACGGCCATGACCTTCTGGCCACCGCTACCGAGTTTACTGTTATTTCCATCGTTCAGAAAATTAAACCGCTTCTGAAAGCGGAACCAAAAATCAAAAAATTATATTTGACTGGAGGCGGAGAAAAAAACACCTTCCTTAAAGCCAGGCTGAGACAACATCTGCCGGAATGTAAAATAAGTTCCGTCCGGCAACTGGGTTTCAACCCGGCTATGGTGGAAGCGGCTGCATATGCGGTCATGGGTTTGTCCTGCCTTCGGGGGGAACGACTTCGAACCGATTTCATGCGGCGTAAAGCATCGAAAAGACAGCCTGTTTTAGGTAAAATAGTTCAACCGCCGGGAAAGCTACAGGATGGATAATATCGTTAATAAAACCTCACCCTTGAAAAAGACTTTTAAAATATTAACCCGGCTGAGCCTTGGTCTGGTTCTTCTGGTGCTGGCCTGGAGTTGCGCCACGGTTCCGGGCCTCCAAGAAGAATCAGTATCCTCTTACATAAAAATACCCTTCGTGCGGGTTTTGCTGGAAGAAAATAACGATAAAGCGGTTTTTGGTTCTGACGCCTCGTTTGCCATTGAGTGCTTGAAAGGTGGCCAGCAGACGGTATTCTTTTCCAGCCAGCCGATTAGGGTGGAAAATTTGGGGGAAAGATTAAGAGTCGTTAATAAAAATCAGGACATTATCCAGGATAATGTCGAAGAAGTGAATATCATTCCCCGCGGCCACAATAAACACCTTCGGTTAAACGGCTTCGCCTACCGCGGAATAATGAAAATCCTTCCTTACGGGCGCAGTCTGCGCCTTATCAATATCGTTTATATGGAGGATTACCTCAGGGGAGTCGTGCCGCCGGAAATCGGCAAACGCACCGATAGTGAAATTGAGGCGGTCAAAGCTCAGGCGGTTGCCGCTCGAACCTATGCCATGTCGCATCTCAAGCAATACGGTACTGAACCCTTTGACATGAAATCAAGCATCCTTGACCAGGTCTACGAAGGGGTGAAAGTCGAAGAAAAACTGGTTGACCGAGCGCTGGAAGCCACCGCCGGATATGTTGTTACCTATCAGGATGAATTTATCAACGCTTATTATCATTCCACCTGCGGCGGTATGACCGACGATATTGCCGACGTCTGGGACCGCAAAGCTATACCTTATTTAAAACCGGTCAACGACGGTGACGCCTGTTCCTGGTCGAAATATTACCGGTGGCAGGAAGTGTTCACCGAAGAACAACTGCGCAGTCATATCAACCAATACCTGACGGCGGAACGCGGCCGGGAAATAAACATTACCCCCATCACCGACCTTATCATAACCGGTCGGTCGGCGGGCGGGCGTATCAACCGCCTGACGGTGAAAACCATTAACGACTCATACAGTTTTTATAATGATAAAATCCGCTGGGCTTTCAAAAGAGCTTCCCAGCCGGAGCTTATATTGCCCTCGAGCAATTTTCAAATAGAAATGCAGCGCGATAATTCCGGACAAATCGTTAAAATAACACTTAAAGGCCAGGGTTACGGTCATGGAGTGGGCATGTGCCAGTGCGGCGCCATCGGCCTGGCCCGCAAAGGCTGGACTTTCGATAAAATCCTCAAGCATTATTATTCCAGCGTCGATGTAAAAAAGTTGTACTGACCACGATAGTTTTTATTGATTTATCATTGAGCTTACCAATAATTTAAGCTGCTATGCGAAAGCTTGTTATCGTCTTTATCGCGGGGTTACTGGTTTGTCCGGCTCTGAAAGCCGCCGGAAATTATAAGTATGCGGTCGGCATCAGCGGCGGCTATCTGAAACTGACCGGCGGTGATTTTTTCGCCTTTGAACCCGACTACAGCTACGGCTTCAACCTCGACCACCGCTTGGGCGACCGCTGGCATTTTAACGTCGATTACACCTTTTACAGGCCGAATAACGACCAGCTGGCCGATTCCACTTCTACCGTAGCTGCCATAAACAATAATGCCCCGATAGAGTACAAAACTACCCGCCTCGGAGTAACCGTCAACCGTCTTCTTTTTTCCTCGCGAAACCGACTTAATGTCAAAGTCGGGTTGGGCGGCGGGGCGATGTTCTGGAAGATGATTGACCTCAATACCAACACCAGTTTCAAAGTCCCCGGCTCCAAAAAAGAAACCACCGACCTGGCGACCTCGGAATTATTCTTAACCGCCCAGACCGGGTTGGTTTTCTCCATCGTTCCAAAGTGGTCATTGAACTGTGATTTCCGGGCTGATTACCTGACCGGGGCCGGAGCCGAGTTTTCCCAAGAAGTCAAAGATATTCTTGACCGGTGGCTTCTGGGCGCCGCTGTCAGCATTAATTTTCATTTCGGCGGCGAAGGTAAGACGCCGGTCTGGAAGTCCGATTCCGCCTGGTCAACCCAGCCCGTAATCAAGAAGCGGCCAAGTTTCGAGCTGGACAGCGATGGGGACGGCGTTACCGATGAAATTGATAAATGCCTCAACACTCCTCGCGGCGTGGTGGTGGATGACAACGGCTGTCCTTTGGACAGTGACGGGGACGGTATTCCCGATGGGCTTGACGATTGCCCGGATACCAGTCCCGAAGCACAGGGAAAGGTCGATATCTATGGTTGCCCGGTGGATGCTGATTTCGACGGCCTTCCGGACTTCATCGACCGCTGTCCTCACAATCCCATCGGCGCCATGGTTGACAGTGCCGGTTGCCCGGTGGACAGCGATGCCGACGGCGTTCCCGACGGCCTCGATGACTGTCCGGAGACCATGTTCGGCGTCGAGGTTGACCGTTTCGGCTGTATTGACCTGTCAATTTTCGATAAACCGATGGTTTTAAACATAAACTACCCTTCCGGTTCGTTTGAAATCGACCCCAACAGTAAGACGAAATTACAGAAGCTGGCCGGTATTTTAAATTTTGTCCCCCATGTCAAGCTGGAAATCAACGGCTATACCGATAATATCGGGACTACCGTAGCCAATAAAAACCTGTCCGAAAAAAGAGCCAACCGGGTGCGTGACTTCCTGGTAACGCAAGGGGTGGCAAGTGACCGGATGAAGGTCTTCGGGCGTGGCGAGGAAAATTTCGTGGCTTCCAACGATACCGCTGAAGGTCGGGCGAAAAACCGCCGTATTGAAATAATTTTCTATAAATAAGGTTTGCCCCCGATGAATGCCGGTTACCGAAAAGGAGACTTCAATAAAGAAGACGACCACAACCGCTATGCGGTGGTAATTTTCCTGCCCCGACCCCTGGACGAAATCGTCGCCTACCTGAGGGAACAGTTCGACCCCGATTATAATATTATCGCTTCCCATGTAACGGTTGTGTTTCCCTTCGAAACCACTCGTTCTATGGATGACATCACCCGCATTATCAATCGGGAAACCTACAAGATGGAGCCCTTTAAAATTGAATTGAGCTCGATTAATGATTTTTATCCCGAATACCCCATTATTTACTGGCAGGTGAAAAAAAATCCGATAATCGATGAATTGTATAAAAATTTGTATATCGGGCTGGACCTGGCTCTACCTTTTAGACAGCTTATACCACATGTGACTATCGCCAAGGAAATTTCGTTGCACCGGGTAATGCTGGTAAAAGAAAAAATCATCAGCTATTTATCCGATGAAATATTCGAGGTGGATGCTATTGATCTGGTCTCACCGGTGGCGGACGAAAACTGGTTGTCGGTAAGAACCTTTTCCTTGAATAAATAGCCGGTTAGGCCTTTTTTAGAAAAAAAGGGAATTGAAGTTTTTTTATTAATAATTCAGGGATTTGAATAAATTACTTGCTTGTGGCATTGAAAAAAGGTAAAATTCTTAAGGAAATATGGATATTCTGATTATTACACAATATTTTCCGCCTGAAAGGGGTGCGGTCAGGCGCCTTTATGAATTTGCCCGCTTTTTTGTCAGCCAGGGCCATAAAGTGTCGATTATGACAGCTATCCCCAATTATCCCGACGGTATCGTCCCCCCGGAATATAAAGGCAAGTTTTTCTGTGAGGAAGAAAGGGAAGGTATCTGGGTTTATCGAAGCTGGGTCCTGCCGGCTTCCAACAATAATCCCGGCCGCCGCATGATCGGCTTTATTACTTTCCTTATTACCTCGCTTATAAATTCATTCCGCATAAAAAGCCGCTATGACCTGGTCCTGGCATCCACCCCCCCGGTAACTTCACCGGTTATCGGCTGGCTGTTAAGTAAAATTAAGCGCGCCCGTTTTGTCATCGAGGTTCGTGACCTTCAACCGGAATCCAGTGAAGATTTCGGCAACCTGAAACAATCGTTTTTCACCCGGATGGTACGAAGGGTAATTCATTCCCTTTATCGCCGGGCGGACCGCATCGTGTCGGTAACCGATGGTATCTCGCAGTATCTTTCTACCATTGGGGTTCATGCAGAGAGAATTGTCACCATCAAATCCGGGGTAAGCAACGAGTTTATTAACGCCACTTCCAACGGTATCCGCAAAAAGTTCGGCTGGGAAGACAAGTTCCTGGTACTTTATTCAGGAACCCTGGGCTGGGTACGTCCCCTGGAAACCGTCATTGAGGCCGCCCGTAAACTGGCCGACCAGCCGGATATTCATTTTGTGTTCGTCGGCGATGGTCAGAAAAAAACCGCCCTGGAAAATATGGTGCGGGACTATGGTTTGAAAAACGTTTCTTTCACCGGCCTTCAGCCTTTAGAGGTAATTCCTTATTTCCTGAAAGCGGGAGACGTTCTTATTGAAAGCCTGAAAGAAGTTCCCGTTGCTAAAATGGCCTTCCCTTCAAAAATGTACGAGTACATGGCATCCGGACGACCCATCGTTTTCGGCGCCCGCCAGGGTGAAGCCCTGAAAGAACTTGAAATTGCAGGCGGCGCCCTGTCTTATCCCTCGGATTCCCCCGATAAACTGGCTGAATTAATCCTGAAACTTCGCTCGGGACAAATCGATGGCCAACAGCTTGGTAATAAGTATAATCGCCATATCGCCGAATTTCATACCCGTGAAAAATGGGCCAAAAAGTATCTTGATTGTATCGAAAATATCTGATTTTTTTATAATTCTCCCCTTTATTTTTTCCTTATTTGCTTTATATTTAACCGGTTATATTTAATCGATATACTGGCAGAAGGTGCAAAGGTCAGGTTGCTTCTATGTTTTATTATGATTTGAATTTAGTGAAACAACCTCATGGGCAGGCTAATAAAAATCCCTTGCATTTATCATCACAAAATACTGTAAAATACAAAATAATACCGATAAACTTTAAAGTCAATTCACATTAAATGTAATAAATGGAGTCATCTGTGGAAGAATTGATATATCTTGATAATGCCGCGACCTCATGGCCGAAACCGGATGAGGTTTACGATTACATGGTCAAATTTTACCGGGAATGCGGTGTTAATCCTGGCCGGAGTGGTTTTGACAAAGCAATCGAAGCCGGCAATATCCTTGAGGATTTGCGCGCCCGCCTGACCCGTTTTTTTGGCGGCGATACCTCCAACCCCGAACGACTGTGCTTCGGATACAACGCCACGGATGCTCTTAACTTGATTATCCAGGGTTTGTTGTCACCGGGCGACCATGTCATCTCCACCAATGTTGAGCACAACTCGGTAATCAGGCCCATTAATCATTTGGTCCGCGACCACGGTGTCGAGGTTACCTGGATTCCTTTTGACAAAGATGGGTTCGTTGACCCTGATGACATCAAAAAAGCCGTTAAACCCAATACCCGGCTGGTGATTGTCAACCATGGTTCCAACGTTATCGGGACGATTCAGCCGGTGGCGGCGATAGGGAAAATATGCCGCGAGCTGGGAGTGACTTTCGCCATCGACTGCAGCCAGACCGCTGGAGCGGTGCCGATTGATATGCAGAAGATGAATGTCGACGTCCTGGCGTTCACCGGGCATAAATCACTGCTCGGTGCCACCGGTATCGGCGGCCTGTGTGTAAGAAAACATCTGGATATCCGCCAGACCCGCAGCGGCGGTACCGGCGTGCGTTCGGCTTATCCGTATCATCTCGAGGAATACCCCTTCCGGATGGAGTTCGGCACGCCCAATATGGTCGGTGTGGCCTCGCTGTGGAAAGCTCAGGAATGGATTCAGAAACAGGGGGGAATCGAAAAAATATACGCTCATGAAATGAAATTAGCCCGAAAACTGGTGGCCGGTTTTAAAAATATCGACGGCGTGACGGTTTACTGTTGCGACAGCATGGAAAATCATCTTTCGACCGTGACAATAAATGTCGAGGAATTGGAGGCGGGTGATGTCGGAATAATGCTTGATGTCGATTTCGGTATCGCCACCCGAACCGGGTTGCACTGCGCCCCCCTGGTGCACCAGCAGCTGGGGATTGACAAAATTCACGGCGGGGTACGTTTCTCAATCGGGGCGTTTAACACTGAACAACATATTGACAAGGCGCTTGAAGCTATTGCCGAAATTTCCAAACGTGCCCGGCAAATGAAACAGACCCGCCTGCAGTCCAGCAAGTAAAACGACGCTGGTGATAAAGTATCATTTTCTGTAGTTACTATACAGTTCACATCTGCCCCTGTATCCTGCAGATGTGGACATCTGACGAGCACGACAATTATAACACCGAACGGCCGCACCGGGGTTTATCGCAACATGGGTAAACGTCCGCTTGAAACGATTGAAGAAGGTAAAAAAAGAAGGATAAAAAAGTATCTTAAATGACTAACCGAAGAGACTGAGACTGTACGGAAGGTCCTTACCTTTTACAGTTCATCCCTACTTGAACTTAATCCTGCGTTAAAGACGCAGGTAGGTAAATTCTCCTCGTTCCAACGCTATGCGTTGGAACACCGCCCTCGACGTTCCACGTCGATTCAGGGGCGCAAAGCACCCCACAGTTCGTTCCCACGGAGACCGTGGGAACGAGAAAAAAGATGCAGGCCACCCGCTTTTTCTTATGCGCCGTCAGGAATCCCTCGCCTGACGAAATCAATACAGCCGCTCTCTTTTGGCCAGAAAACCGTAGAGGGCTTTGTCGAAGGGCATGGCGGTGTCAATCGGGTGATAGTCGATATTCGACTGTCGGCAAGCCAGCGCAATCTCGCCGGCAAATTCTTTTGCCAGCTTCGCAAAATCTTTTTTAATCTGAAAAGGCAGGGTCGTCATCTCCTCCCCCGTTTCCATATCCTTGAACACCGCCTCGGCGCCGAAAGCGAAATCACGTTCCCGCGGGTCGAGAATGTGAAACAAAATCACCTCGTGGCCATTGTAGCGGAAGTGACGAAGACCGGAAATTATCTTCGAGGGTTCATCGAGCAAATCCGACATAATTATCACCAGCCCGCGGCGTTTGATGCGCTCGGCCATTTCATGCAGGGCAACGGCGATATCGGTTTTCTCCGAGGGCGTCTGGTCGGCGATTTCTTTCAAGAGCACGTGCAGATGACCCGCTTTCGAACGCGGTGGAATATAGCGGCGGATTTTATCATCGAACGCCACCAGCCCGACCGCGTCGCGCTGGTGAAGCATCATATAAGACAGCGCCCCGGACAGAAGCCCCGCGTAATCGTGCTTCGTCAACCGCTGGCCCGAATGGTACGCCATCGAACGGGAACAGTCCAATAGCAGGTAACCTTTTAAATTGGTTTCTTCTTCATACTTCTTGATGTAGTAGCGGTCGGTCTTGGCGAACACTTTCCAGTCGATAGCGCGGATATTGTCGCCGGGCATGTACTGACGGTGCTCGGCAAACTCCACCGAAAAGCCGTGATACGGCGATTTGTGCATCCCGGCGATAAAGCCCTCGACCACCATGC
This sequence comes from uncultured Ignavibacteriales bacterium, assembly GCA_964618515.1. Lineage (GTDB taxonomy): Bacteria > Zixibacteria > MSB-5A5 > GN15 > FEB-12 > JAFGNW01. The sequence goes on from CAZUAS010000016.1 coordinate 9,287, forward strand.
GGGCGCGAAGCTCCATCCCCTTGAGTTTCGAGACGATATCGGGTTGTAAATATTTACGATAATCAGCCGTCATACTTTTTATGCATCGGGTTTTCTTCCCAGGTCAAGAAAGATTAAAGCCGCCATGGCGACAATACACAGCAAAATAGCGGCGCCGCTGATAAAAAGAAAGATTTCGAACAGTTCGCCATAACCTGCCCCGGCCAGGCCGACCAGGTGCAAAAGCACCGCCGGGCCGAATATCCAGTATATCGTTTTTTTTAAGCCCGCGGATGCCGTCGTGAACAGGAAAACCAGCCCGATAGCGAAGAAAAGCAGAGTCTGACCGTTGATATGAACATGCGCCAGTTTGGCGTTTTCCTCAAAATCCGCGACCTCACCGTTTTCGCCGTATTCTTCCTCGTCTTTCAAAAAAGCTTCATGCTCGGCGGCCATTTCCGAATCCTTCCGACGAAACTTCTCCAGGTTGGAAATACTGTCCACATGTACTTCGCGACCGGCAAAGGTACTGTCCCAGATAGGAGCCAGCACGGCATCGGAGTCTTCGGCCAGAAGACCCGCGTCCTCCTGGCGGGCGGTGTCTTTGATTGCCTCATCCTCGCTGGTGTCCTCGTCGTCGTCCCAGGGCTGTTCATTATAACTGTCCTCATAATGTTCCTCCAGCTCGACGACTTTATCCAGGTAAACCACAAAAGCCGCCCACCCCGCAACCGCCAGCATGAGCAGGGTAAACAGCGCGACAAACAGCTTACCGTACCCGGGCAGGTTATTTAAACGCAACTTATCCGGCATAATCCCCTCCAGAAAATATTTGAAGAGCCTTAAGCTCCTTTTTCCCTTACATTTTTCAAAATCCGTTTAATGATTTCCAGCGTGTCCACACCGTCGGCTTCGGCATTAAACGAGGTTACGATGCGGTGCCGCAAAACCGGGAAAGCCGCCATCCGGACATCCTCCGGTCCTGGAGTCGGACGGCCTTCAAGGATGGCTTTGGTCTTGGCGGCCAGGATTAAATACTGCGAGGCGCGCGGACCGGCGCCCCAGTTGACCCAGTTCTTGACAAAATCAAGGGCGTTTTCCTCGCGGGGGCGGGTCGCCCGCACCAGGTTGACGGCATATTCGACCAGGTGGTCCGAAACCGGTACCCGTCGCACAAGTTTCTGAAAGCCGACAATCTCCGCCGGCGAGAGAATCTTCTCAAGCCGGTAATCGAGCACCGCGGTAGTGGCTTTGACAATATCCTGCTCTTCCGAGGACGAGGGGTAATCGACATAAACGTTGAACATGAAACGGTCCAGCTGGGCCTCGGGAAGCGGATAGGTTCCCTCCTGCTCGATAGGGTTCTGGGTGGCCAGGACAAAAAACGGTTCTTCGAGCTTGTAAGTCTGCCCGGCTGCGGTAACCTCGTGCTCCTGCATCGCCTGAAGCAAGGCCGCCTGCGTTTTGGGGGGAGTGCGGTTGATTTCATCCGCCAGAATAATATTGGCGAATACCGGACCTTTGACAAAACGAAAAGCCCGCTGCCCGGCCGCATGGTTGGCGTCGATTATTTCTGTGCCGGTGATATCGGAGGGCATCAGATCCGGGGTAAACTGAATGCGATTGAATTTTAAATCCAGAACCTGTGCCAGGGTGGATATCAACAGCGTTTTAGCCAGGCCAGGCACTCCTACTAAAAGACAATGACCCGAAGATAGCAGGGTAATCAGAAGTTGCTCTATTACCTCATGTTGACCAATTATGACTTTGCCAATTTCACTTTTTATCTTTTCATAAGCGGTATGCAGATTTTCCACCGCCTTTAAATCCGACCTGGTTTCATCCGAGGGCATTCATTCCTCCAGTTGCAATAATAGTTAACCTGACAATTAAAACTTATACAATCGAGTCATTAAATATATCAGATTTCAGGATAATATTTATCTTATTGAAAATCAATATCCTATAATCCTAGTTTTTACCAGAAAACAAGTTGTTTTTATAATTCATGAACTGCTAAAATAAAAGGATTGACTTAAATAAACGACAGTCAATCCCGTTCAGATGTTAAGTAGTTGTCTGCTAAGAGTTAAAGTCCAACTAATATAACCTATTACTTGATATAAGCAACTTAACTGACAATGCTATAAAAAGTTAAATTCATGGTTATTATGTGGATAAACAACCATGAATGTCAGTTATAGTCCAACATTATCGTGTTATTAGACAATGGCTTATAGCTTTATCCACAAAATTTGATACTTTTCCACAAATGTCTTATAGCTGTGAATTATTTTTTCTTGTCGTCGAAAAGAACCTTTTCTTTAGTTTCAGGTTTTTCCGGAGGCAAGAATCCCAAATCCGGTTGCCCCCCCTTCATATTGCAGGCACCGCAAAAAACCGCTCCCTGTTCGATAACCAGCGATTTGGTTTTAATATCGCCTTCCATTTCGCACTTGGCCTGCAATTCGATTTTTTCCTTGGTAACCACATTACCGATCATGTGGCCGGCAATTACTGCGGTATTGGCTTCGATGTCCGCTTCTACCAGACCGGTGACACCAATCGTTACACAGTCGGAGCAGAGGATCTTTCCCTTGATGGTACCATCGACCCGCAGCGCACCCTTAACGTCAAGAGTGCCGGTAATGATGGTATCCTTACCGATGATGGTATTCATTAAACCGTTCACCTCGCTATTGATAGTTTTTTTCATCATACGGATTATCCATAGGATTTACTGGTTTATTGTTAATTCTTATTTCATAATGTAAATGCGGTGCGGTGGATTTACCGGTATTGCCGGACAAGGCAATGCGGCTTCCCACCAGTACTTTCTGACCCAGCCTCACCAGGTTTTCGTTATTATGTCCATATATAGTCGTCACGCTGTCATTGTGTTTGATAACCACCATATTACCATAGGTGGAATCAAATTCACAATACACTACCTGGCCGGATCCGGTGGCCAGTACCGGCGTGCCGACGGCACAGGCGATATCCACTCCCGGATGGTAGTGGTCGCTGTCATCAACCACAAACTCCTGGCTGATAAAACCCTGCAAAGGCAGGCCGACCGGCAGGCTGAAATCCGTGCCCGTTGGACGGTCAATCATCGCCAGGCCGGTTTTGTCAAGCTCGGCGAAAATGGTGGAGTCATCCGGAAGGTCCGGGAATTCGTAATCAATACCAGCCAGTGTCGCCATCCGGCTGACCACTTCCCTGGCCTGCATGAGATTCTGCTCCAGCAGTTCGACTTTATAACGGTACCTTCGCAAAGTCTCGTTTTCCTCTTCCAGCTGTTCAGTCAAAGCCGCCCGGGAAAGCATCCGGCCGTAAAAAATAAAAAAGAGAATAATCCCGACCATCAAGACGATAAAAGCGCCGACGAGCAGCTTCAACAACCATTGCCTTATGCGCCAGCCCCGGCGGCTCTCGGTCCCTTCGGGAACCAGCATTATCGTCACATAGCGGCTCTTGCGTTCCATAACTATTTTTTCAAGCTCTGAAATATTTCCAGCAGTCTTTCCAGGTCCTCATTGCCGTAGTATTCAATTTCTATTTTCCCGCGCTTAAGACCGTGAGTGATTTTCACCGCGGTGCCCAAAAGCTGTTTCAAATAGTTTTCAATTTCCATCAACTCCGGCAATTTCTTTTTCGGGACCAGGCGTCTTTTTTTCTGACGTCGGACGGCCTGTTCCACCTGGCGTACCGAAAGCGTATGGTTAATTATACTATCGGCCATTGCGAGCATTTCTTTCTCGGAAGCCATCGTTAAAATTGCCCGGGCATGGCCCTCGGTCAACCGGCCATCGCGAATGAGATTCTGCACCGATTCGGGTAGGTTCAGAAGCCGCAACTGGTTAGCCACGGTCGCGCGGCTCTTGCCGAGTCTTAAGGCCAGGTCGTTCTGGGTCAAATGACACTGGTCAATCAGGCGTTGATAAGCCTCAGCCAGCTCCAGCGGGTTGAGGTTTTCACGCTGGATATTCTCCACCAGCGCCATCTCCAGCATGCGGGTATTATCGATTTCTTCCAGAATCACCGCCGGCACTTTTTCCAGCCCGGCCATCCGGGCGGCGCGGAAACGACGTTCGCCGGCAATAACGGCATAACCGCTATCGCTTTTCTTCACCACCAGCGGTTGCATGATGCCGTTGATTTTGAAGGAATCGGCCAGTTCCCGAAGGCGTTCCTCGTTGAAATCCCGCCGCGGCTGCATCGGGTTGGCCCTAATCCGGTCAAGCGGTACCATTTTGTAATTTACGGCTTCGTCCGGTGAAGTTTCATCGCCGGGAATCAGGGCCCCCAGACCCTTGCCCAAAACCAGTTTGCTCATTGCGCCATTACCTCTTTTGTCAGGGACATGTAGTTCTCCGCCCCGGTGGACAGAATATCATATAAAATAATCGGTTTGCCGAACGACGGCGCCTCCGACAGGCGCACGTTACGGGCAATAACCGTCCGGTAAACCTTGTTCTCGAAATATTTTCGCACCTCCTCGGATACCTGCCGGGACAGGTTAAGGCGGCTGTCGAACATGGTCAGAAGCACACCCTCGATCTTGAGTTCCCGGTTAAGATGCTGCTGTACCAGCTTAACGGTGTTCATCAACTGGCTCAAACCTTCCAAGGCATAATATTCGCACTGGATGGGAATAATAATCGAACCGGCGGCAGTGAGGGTATTGATGGTCAGCAGGCCGAGCGAGGGCGGGCAATCGATGATAATATAGTCATAGTTATCCACTATTGAAGCCAGACTGCTTTTCAGACGCGTCTCCCGTGAAAGCATCCCCACCAGCTCCACCTCGGCACCGACCAGGGAAATCGACGATGGCACGATATTGAGAAAGCCGAGCTCGGTGGGCCGGATGACCGCGCTGAGATTTTTCCGGCCGATCAGAACATCGTAGATGGACGATTCTATTTTATGCTTGTCGAAACCGACCCCGCTGGTGGAGTTGGCCTGCGGGTCCATATCAACCAGCAGGGTTTTTTTCTCGGCCGCCGCCAGACAGGAGCTTAAGTTGACAGCGGTGGTGGTTTTCCCCACTCCGCCTTTCTGGTTGACGATTGCAATTACTTTTCCCAAACGACACTCCTTGTCATATCATTTCTCAGGTGCCACTATTTTATATGGACACTATGGCGGAAGCAACTAAAATAAAAAATATAATTTTATTTTTTTTGATAAAGGGTAAGGCTTTTAACAACAGCATCTTCGGCTGATGAATATTGGAAAGTCAGGGAGAGATTTTTATAAGTTTCCAGCTCGGTAGGAGCATAATAAACAAAAAAACCACCCAAGGTAAGATTGATAAATATTTTTTTCAGAAGGGCGTCGGTTAGTTTTATGTAGCGCAGGGTGATCAGGTTGAAGGTTTTATTGAAAACCACCTCTTCAAAATTTTTTGCCACAACCTGAACATTCAACTGCAGTTTTTTTACTATTCTTTCCAGTGCGACAGCTTTCTTGACAGTTCTTTCCACCAATGTAGCGACTGACGCCTTGCGAGCCAGAAGGAGCGGGATAGCCGGTAAACCACCGCCGGAACCGATATCAAGATACCTGTCGGCGACAAAATAAGGATGCACCCGCTCAATAATATCACAGGGCAACAATGATTCTGCAGCCAGACGTTTTAAATCGAAAGGCGATGTTTCACGTGAAACAAGGTTGATTTTTTTGTTCTCCTCCATTAATAAGCGGAAATATTCATCTAATCTTTTATCCGGATCGTAAACCTTTATAACCCGCTCAATGTCATACCTTATGTTATTATCATTCAACAAAATTACTTCCTGTCTCCCTTATGCTTTTTTAACATTACCGATAGCACGGCGATATCGCCAGGGGTAACACCTTCCAGTCGGGAAGCTTGCCCCAGTGAAACCGGCCGATAACGCATAAGCTTTTCACGGGCTTCTATCCTGACCCCTCTTAAAGAAGCGAAGGGAAAGTCATCAGGTATCTTTTCACTCTCGAGTTTCTTAAATTTTTCTATTTCCCGGGCCTGCTTATCAATATAGCCTTGATAGCGGATAAAAATTGCCGCCCTCTGGAGTACCTCAGGATTAGCGGAAAAAGAACCATTATGTTTTTTAATCAAGGGAAGGAGCGTTTCAATATCTATCCCCGGCATTTTTAACAGGTTTTTTAAATTAACCGTACGGGAACGACTGAACCTTTCTTTAAAACCTTCCAGGTTATTTACACTGAGAGAAATTTTGCCAAAGTGTTTTATTTCTTCCAGGGTATTTTTCTGCAACTCCTTAAACGAGTTGTAATACTGACTGTCGATTAGTTTGTATTTTTGGGCATATTCAAATAAGCGGTCGCGAGCGTTATCTTCGCGCAATGTCAGTCGGTACTCAGCCCGCGAGGTAAACATCCGATAAGGTTCCGTGGTCGAGCGCGTCACGAGGTCATCAACCATTACACCAATATAAGCCTCGGAACGGTCCAGTATAAAAGAAGGTTCCTTCTCAAGATATAAAACAGCATTTATACCCGCCATTATCCCTTGAGCGGCGGCTTCCTCGTAGCCCGAAGTCCCGTTTATCTGGCCGGCAAAAAATAAACCCGGAAGCTGTTTCGATTCCAGTGACGGCTTCAACTGGTAAGCCGGGCAATAATCATACTCTATGGCATAACCCGGCCGGGTTACCTTGACATCTTCCAGGCCAACGATGGTTTTTACCGCTTTTATCTGAATATCTTCGGGAAGGGCGGTGGAAAAACCATTGGGATAAATTTCATTGGTACCGTTGCCCTCGGGTTCAAGGAAAATATGATGCGTATCTTTATCCGCAAAGCGGAAAAATTTATCTTCTATAGAGGGGCAATATCTTGGCCCCGTTGAACTTATCTGACCGGAAAAAATCGGCGACCGCTTGTGGTGAGCCATTATCAACGCTTTGGTGGCGGCTGTGGTATGAGTTAAATAGCAGGGCGTTTGTTCAAACTCGCGATATAATGACCTATAAGAGAAAAACGGAATGGGCACCTCACCGGGTTGCAGCTCGCATTTATCCCAATCGATGGTATCCCCGTCAAGGCGTGGTGGCGTCCCGGTTTTCAACCGACAGATCGGAAGAGCGTCGTGTAGGGAAAGAGTGTAGGATAG
>CAZUAS010000016.1:16404-38246 GCA_964618515.1 uncultured Ignavibacteriales bacterium
CTTCAAACCCCAGTTTTCTTAATGAATCCGAAAGCTTATAAGCGGCTTTTTCCCCCATTCTTCCGGAGGGGATTTTTTTCTCACCAATATGTATCAGCCCGCCTAAAAATGTTCCGGTGGCGAGAATCACCGTCGGGGCAGTGAAAATTTGACCGTCTTCGGTTTTTATTCCGGCTGTCCGGTCGTTTTCGGTGATAATTTCTCCGGCAATTGCTTCGATAACTGTTAAATTTCGCTGTTTGGCCACAAAATCCGAGATAAAATGGGTATAAGCTCTCCGGTCGGCTTGGGCACGGGTGGACCAGACCGCCGGACCACGGGAGAGATTCAATCTACGAAATTGAATTCCGGTAACGTCAATGGCTACCCCCATTACCCCGCCCAGAGCGTCGACTTCCTTGACCAGCTGTGACTTCCCGATGCCGCCGATCGCCGGATTACAGGACATGAGAGCCAGTTTGGCGGCATCCATACTGACCAGAGCAACCTTCCGGTTCATCCGCACTCCGGCCAGAGCCGCCTCAACCCCGGCATGGCCGCCGCCTACAACAATTATGTCAAAGTCTTTCCCTGTCATTATGCAAAGATACGGTCAATTGACTGTTTCATGTGAAACATATTCCAAGTTACAGGTTGTTATCCTAAAAGCAATTTTAATCCAAATAAGAATATGTCCTTTAATTATTTACCAATACAAAACCGGGCGAAAATATCGTCAAGTATTTGTTCATTATACACTTTTCCGGTTATTTCATCAATAGCCCTCGTGGCCTGATTCAAATCGAAAGCCGTAAATTCCGGAGATTCATCTTCAACGAGTTTCATGCGGGCACTTTTTACATGTTCAATTGCCTGTTCAAGTTTCTGTTTATGTCGGGCTGAGGTCACTACCACCCCCGAAGTCAAATCCGGCATTTTTCTATTTATATTTTTTATCAGGTTACTTTTTAGTTTTTTCAAACCAGAACCATCAAGACAGGAAACAGGTATCATTCCGGGATACTCTAAAAGAACCTTCTTAAAATCTTTTACCAGGTCTATCTTGTTACCTATTAACATGATAAGTTTTCCGTTGAGATGTTTTAAATCTTCTTTAAGGCGACTTTTCCAGCCCCGGCTTGAGATGTCCACCAGCCAGAGTATCAAATCCGCATTTTGAAATATTTCCAAAGCTTTTTCCCGGCCGCTTTTCTCTACAGTGCTACCGCCTTCGCGAATACCGGCGGTATCGATAATATTTACGGCAATCCCACCGAGGTCGAGCCATTCGGATAGGTAATCACGGGTGGTACCAGCAGTGGCTGTTACCAGAGCGCGTTCCTGCTGCAGAAGGCGGTTAAAAAGCGAGGATTTACCGGCATTGGGACGGCCGCCGATGGCTACCCGATAACCTTCCTTGATTATTTTCCCACCGGTGTAAGTAATTGCAAGTTCATTTAGTTTAGCAAGAATATCATCGATGGCTCCCAGCAATTCCGACCGTTCGGGGGTCACTATTTCTTCATCGGGAAAATCAATAGAAGCTTCGAGGTCGGCGATTATTTTTATTAAGTCGTTGCGCAGGTTATCAATATGCCGGGCAAAAGCCCCCAGAAGATGTTCCCGTGAAACTTTCAGCGATACCTCGGTGCTGGCGGCAACCATATCAGCCACGGCTTCGGCGCGGGTCAAGTCGATGCGGCCGTTGAGGAAAGCCATCCTTGTAAATTCACCCGGCTCGGCCGGGCGGGCTCCGGCTCTGACCAGCTCATCAAGAATCATCCGGACCACCTGACGCCCGCCATGGCAGAAAATCTCCGCCTGCTCCAGGCCGGTGTACGACTCGCCTTCGGGCATATACACAGCCGTGATTTCGTCGATTATCCCGCCTTCGGCGGATTTAAAGAATCCATAACGCAGTAAAAATGGAGCGAATTTAATACTTTTGACGCGGGCCGGCTGGAAAAATCGAATTAATAATGCCAGGCTCTTTTTTCCGGCCAGGCGCAAAGCGGCAATCCCGCCCTCACCGGGCGGGGTGATAACGGCGACAATGGTGTCGTCGTCGCTCGAAACATTTTTCCCCGGACGCAACATGACATATTATCAGGCGGTTTTTATTTCGAGATTTTTCTTCCGCTTGAAAAGAAAATAGTCGATGAGTGAAAAAGCCGAAAAACAGGTCCAGTACAGCACCAGTCCGGCGGCGAATTTATAAAATATAAAGCCCATGAAAAGGGGCATGATGTACAACAGCGCCTTGTTCTGCTGGGTGCTCGGCATAGTCAGCTTTTGAGAAATAAATTGCGTGGCGATCATCAGCAATACCAGGATAATATACGGGTCAGTGAAGCTCTGGGCGCCGCGCGAAAGGTCATTGATAAACCAGACAAAGGGAGCGTCACGCAAAAGAATAGTCGAGCGGAAAACCGAGAAAAGGGCAAAAAACAAGGGCATTTGAAGAAGGATCGGCAGGCACCCGGACATGGGGTTTACGCCATGTTTCTTATATAGTTTCATCATCTCCTGATTCAACGCCTGGGGGTCTTTCTTGTGCTTCTTTTTCAGCTCTTCAATTTTAGGCTGAAGCTCTTTCATGGCATTCATCGATTTGAAAGACTTCATCGACAACGGCAACGTGATAAACTTGACCAGCAGGGCAAAGATTATTATTACCAGTCCATAATTGGGGATAACCGAGTACATTCTCGGCAGAATCCACATGACGGCAATGGCAAAAGGTTTAATTATCCAGCCGACAACCGGGGTGGTCCCGATATCGAGCATATCTTCAAGGTCCACATTATATTCGGACATCAGGGGGTAGTCCAGCGGACCCACAAAAACCGTAAAGGTATCCGCAAATGAGGATACTGTGGCAAAAGGCATATCCAGCCCGACAGTCAACTGGCGCTTTTCGATTTTACCATCAGGAGTGTTAATTTTTGTTTTAAAACCGCGTCCGAAGACGCCATCGGCCTCGCGATTGAGGGGAATCATAACCGCCGCAAAATATTTTGAGCGCACCCCCGCCCAAGTAGTATAACCGGACAGGCTCTGATTCAACCGGTCGTCCTTGAAATCATCGAGTTTTTCGCGTGAACCGGACATCATCGCCACTACCTCCATAGACTGGTAATCCTCAGCAATATTAGGTTCCGTAACATCAAGGGGATTTTCCCAGACCAGGTTATACAAGCGTTCGAAGCCAAATTTTTCACGCCCGTATACTTCAAAAGCCAGATTATAGTGGTAATCATCGGGGAAGAAAGTCAGGCGGCGGACAATTCGGGCGCCATCACCTCGGTCATAAGAATAAGTCACGGTAACCGGTTGTGTCCGAGCATCATAACGACCAGCCGCCAAGGACGAAGTAAAAGGTAGACGGGAAGTGTTAAAGGTTCCGCCTCCAAAAACAGCATCTATCGCCGGTGTGCCAGCTTCGGGAATCATCTCAATGCGTTCCCCGGTACGATAAAAATATTCCTTTAGAAGGATGGAAACAGGTCCTCCGCCCAGACTGGTCAAGGTGACCAGATATTTATTAGTTTCAATAGTTATGGTATCAGCGGGAAGGGAATCAGGTATAATTTGAGTGAGAGGAGCTGTAGCTGTCTCATTCAAATAATTAAGTTGTTGTGGTACTTGCTGTTGTGGTTTGGTGTCGGTATATTGTAAGGTAGTATCAGGAATTTCAGTGGGGGCTGGCTCGGGTTTTGGTTTGGGTGTCAGGCCAAGAAAGTCCATCAGTGGCCAGTAGGCAATTACAATGACAATCAACAATATTACCAGGGGTATGGTTTTTTTATCCAAATTATTTTCCTTGGTAGAATTTACCGATTAAGTTAAACCCAATATATTAAGTTGTTATTTGACAGGGTCATAGCCACCGTCATGCCAGGGGTGACAGCGAAAAACACGCTTAATTGCCAGCCACGTACCTTTGACTGCTCCGTATTTACGCAAGGCCTCCTCGGCGTAATGCGAGCAGGTAGGGTAAAAGCGACAGCCATTACCAATGACCGGGGAGAGCGTATAGCGATAGACTAGGATAAAAAAAATCAAGGGATAAGCCAGCAGGCTGACCCGCTCATTCTTCATTGATTTTTTCGAACACCCGACCGACATCGGCATTTATCTCATTAAAATCCTTTTTGCTGGCCTGAATTCCGGGCAGGACAGCGATTTTGCCGGTTTTATTCAGGCGACTTCGGTTAAGCCGCAGAGCCTCACGAAAAAGTCGTTTGAGGTGGTTCCTTTCGACAGCGGTACCGGAATGTCGCGATAGCAAGATGCCATATTTAAAGTCGTCGGAGGGTTCCCAGACAATGGTAAAGTAATTCCCCGGGAACCGTTTACCGTTTTTTATAAGGGCGCCAATTTCGGTGCGACTTTTCAGGCTCAGGCCACGGGGGAGTTTATTTTTTCCGGCCAACTCTAACCGTCAATCTTTTTCTACCCTTAGCCCGCCGGCTGGCCAGGACTTTGCGGCCGCCTTTGGTTTTCATTCTTTGCCGGAAGCCGTGGTCGTTGATCATCTTCCGGTTCGATGGCTGATAAGTTCTTTTCATTTTTTAACAACCTAAAAATATAATTAAGCCAGACAATATACTTAAAATTTATACTTCGTCAAGACATTAATATTCATGGGGGGAGAAGGTGAGGGGTCAGGCCAGAAAGTCATGATAGGGTCGAAGTAGGGTAGAACGAAATGTCGAAGACTTTTCTCTCGTTCCCACGCTCTGCGTGGGAACGCAATCCTGAACGCTCTGCGTTCACAATCTTATTACCAATCCGTACTTATTTCTAATACGGACTCCAAATTACTGTAATTCCTCGCGCTGGAATAAATCCAATGAACCGATTCTTTTACATACCCCTTCTTTTTGTGCACCGTCAGGGTTCCATCCCTGATGGCGAGTAAAGAATAGGCTGTACGCTGTCGGACAGTAATGGGAGGCTGAAAGGTCAAAGAAACCCGGTATGCTACCCCTAAAATCGTAGGTTGAAATGTCGAAGGCTATCTATAGAAAAATTGTCAGGAATGTCAGCAGGTCGGGTTCTGAGCGAAGCAGAGCGGAGCGAGAAACCCGACAAAAATATATATTAAGATGTCGGGTTTTTCATCCCCCCAAGGCGGATTCAGAACCCGAACTACGGAAACTTTGTCTCTGACAACTTTTCCGGAAACACCGCAACCAGGCTTGCTTTTTGGCGGCTTTAATCCCATATTAGGCAAAAGATTTGAATTTAAAGAAAGGATTTAGTCATGTCCGTCGAGTCCCAAACCGCCGATAACACTATTCCTCAAAGAGAATATATCCCCGATAAGTACAAGTGGGATCTTAAAGATATCTACCCCAACGACACCTTCTGGGAAGAAGACTTCAACAAAGCACAAACCCTGATAGTCGGCGCCAGGACATTCCGCGGCCGGCTGGCCGAATCGCCCGCGACTCTTTACGAATGCCTGGAAACCCGCAGTGAATTAAGCCGGCTTGTATCGAAAATATACTTTTATGCTTTTTTGAGCAAGGACCTCGACAACCGCGTGTCCCGATATCAGGAGATGACCGAGCGGTCGGCGATTTTAAGCTCCCAGGCGGGGACGGCTTTCGCCTTCGTCGAACCGGAACTTCTGCAAATCGACGAGAAAAAACTGCTTGAGATGGCCTCTAAATTCGAGAAAACCGATGTTTACGATTTCTATATTAAAGAGCTTATTCGTTCCAGGAAACATATTCGCTCCACCGAGGTCGAGGAAATCCTGGCTATGTCGTCGGTGGTTGCCCGTGGGGCTGAAAATTCCTTCAATATGCTCGACAATGCCGACCTTACCTACCCGTCGATTAAAGACGAAAAGGGCAACGAGGTAACCCTGACCAAACAGCGTTATGCCAAATTTTTAGAATCGAGCGACCGCCGGGTGCGTAAAGAAGCCAACGAAGCGTTTTATTCTTCATATAAAAGTCACCTTAATACGCTTTCAGCGATGCTTTCAACGGCCGTAAACAAGGATATCTTTTACGCCAAAGCCCGTAAGTTTGATAATTGTCTCAGCGCAACACTGTACGGCGACAATATCCCCGAATCGGTATACCGTTCGCTGATTGAAAGCACCGAGGCTAATATCGAAGCCCTCCACAAGTACACCAGCCTTCGGAAAAAAGTACTCAGGCTTGACCCGATCATGCCCTATGACATGCTCTGTCCGCTCTTTCCCGACCAGGATTTCGAAATCGAGTACGACGAGGCGGTGAATAAAGTGGTCAGGGCGCTTGAACCGCTGGGGGGGAAATATATTGAAACGCTCAAGAAAGCCTTCAATTCACGGTGGGTCGATGTTTTCGAGACGCCGGGCAAGGGCAGCGGCGCCTACAGCGCCGGAGATTATTCGGTGCACCCCTACGTGCTCATGAACTACAACAAAACCGTCTCGGACATGTTTACCCTGGCCCACGAGATGGGGCACGCTCTGCACAGCCACCTGGCCAATGCCGCCCAGCCCTACCCCAAGGCGCATTACTCGACATTCGTGGCCGAGGTAGCCTCGACCCTCAACGAGAGTCTCCTTCTGCAGCTTCTTCTGAAAGAAACCAAAGACGACCGGACTAAATTGTATCTTTTGAACCGCTACGCCGATAACACCATGGGGACTTATTTCCACCAGGTTATGTATGCTCATTTCGAATTGATGATTCACGAAGAGGTGGAAAAAGGCGGGGCACTTTCACCTGACATGCTGACCGGGCTGTGGCGCGATTTAACTCAAAAGTATTATGGTCCCGAGCTCGTGGTCGATGACCACACGCCACTGAAATGGTCACGCATACCGCATTTCTATATGAATTTCTATGTGTTCCAGTATGCGACCTCGTACGCCGCCTCACAGGCGATAATGGCAAAGTTCCTCGAGGGTGAGAGCGATCTTATCGAACGTTATCTTGAGATGCTTTCGGCGGGGGGGAAGGATTACCCGATGAACCTTCTGAAAATCTGCGGGGTGGATATGTCCACCCCGGAGCCGTTTCTGGCGACGGTGAAGATGTTTGCGGAGAAAGTCGCCGAGATGGACCGGCTGACGTAGTCGGGACGTATATTAACAAACAGATCAGGCCGAACCGCTAAAGGATTCGACCCTATGTGAACTCAAGTTTTATAGAGTGAGATTACTTTGTAGGGCTTTTTACATTACTATAAATTGGTTTGTCTAAGCAGTCAAGGTACAAAATTAAGGCAAATAAAAAGTGATAATCTAATCACATTAAAATAGCACCTCGAGCATAAATACTTAAAAGCTCCTGAGGTAAAAGTGGTTGGTGTACGTTTTCGTGCACCAACTTTTTATCGCGGCGCATGAGCACGTAAGCCGCACACAATAGGTGGAACCGCTAAAGGGTTCGATCCTACGTGAACTAGAGACTCCGGCCACCCGTCTATTTAACTGGAATTCAATCCAGACTACTTTGTATTTTTTTGTTGAATATTCTCCGCCGGTTGGAGTATTTCCCTATTAAAAAGGAGAAAAATATGTCCAATGGTGCAGCAGCAGGCGGGGCAGCTGGCGGGGCGGCAGGCGGAGCCGCTGTAGCGGCGGCGGCGGCGATTGCCAATGCTATCAAGGCTTCCGGGGCAATTATCAAACTTGAGCCACAAGAATTTATTAAAATTCTAAATAAAGTCGAAAAACCATTGGTGGTGTATGCTTACTCCAGAGTTTTCTTTTCGACCAAGCACAAGTACCTGACCAGTTACAAAGGCTTGTTTTTCTACGCCGAATCCTCCACACCGTTGACACTGCCCGGCTGGGCAGAAAAAGTAGTGGCCAAAAACATCTGGATTCCAAACTAAGAAACTGCCGCTTAATTCGTAACCCGTCCATCCTCAAAAAAACTTTACAAACGCCGATTTTAAACTTAAATTACTCTGCTATATTAAAATAAGACTTAAAGGAACGGAATTGCCATGAAATTCGACCCGCTCAAAGATAATTTCTCATTGCCCGAAGCCGAAAGAAAGATTCTGGAATTCTGGGAAAGGGAAAAAGTATTTGAAAAGACCACGGCACTAATCAAAGAGCGACCGCATTTTGTTTTCTATGAGGGCCCGCCGACAGCCAACGGCCGTCCGGGCGCGCACCATGTTATCGCGCGCACGGTCAAGGATTTAATCTGCCGTTACAAGGTCATGCGGGGCTACCGGGTGGACCGCAAGGCCGGCTGGGATACCCACGGTCTGCCGGTGGAAATCGAGGTTGAAAAAGCCCTGAAACTGGATACTAAAAATAAAGTAATCGAATACGGCGTGGCGAAATTCAACCAGAAATGCCGGGAGTCGGTTTTTAAATATCTCGACGACTGGAATCAAATCACCCGCCGTATCGGCTACTGGCTGGACCTTGATGATGCCTATGTCACCCTGACCAACGACTATATCGAGACGGTCTGGTGGATTTTGAAAAATTTCTTTGACCGCGATTTAATCTACAAGGGCTATAAAACCATTCCTTACTGTCCGCGGTGCGGCACCGGCCTGTCCAGTCATGAAGTCGCCCAGGGTTACATGGAGGTCAGGGACCCCTCGGTTTTCATAAAAGTAAAGGCGGCCGATGATGATTTTTCTTACCTGGTCTGGACCACCACACCCTGGACATTGCCTTCGAACGCCGCTCTGTGCATGAAACCCGACGCCGCTTATGTCATGGTGGAGCATGAGGGTGAGAAGCTGGTGCTGGCCGAGGCGCTGATACCGAAAGTTTTCGGCGAAAACAAAGAAATCCGGGCGCGTTTCACGGGCAAGGATTTTCTGAAGCGGAAGTATATCCCGATTTTCGATTTTTACAAGTCTCTCGACGACCGGGCGTTTTATGTCGTCAATGCCGATTTCGTGACGATGGAAGACGGTACGGGGATAGTGCATATTGCTCCCGGGTTCGGCGCCGACGATTACGAAGTCGGGTCGCAGTACGGCCTTCCGGTTCTGCAGGCAATCGAGTCCAACGGTATTTTCAAGGAACTGGCCGGTCCGTATGCTGGGAAATTCATCAAAGATGCCGACCCGATAATCATCCGGGACCTGAAAACAGCCGGCAAACTGTTTAAAAAAGAATTGTACGAGCATAATTATCCATTCTGCTGGCGTTGTGATACGCCGCTCATTTATATCACCCGGGAATCGTGGTACATCAAAACCACCCGTTTCAAAGAGCAGTTGATAAGAAACAATAACTCTATAAACTGGTATCCGGACGAAATCCGCACCGGTCGGATGCTCAACTGGCTGGAGAACAACGTGGACTGGGCGCTTTCACGGGAACGATTCTGGGGTACGCCCCTGCCGGTCTGGATTTGTGACGACGGTAAATGCGGTCATAAAAAGGCGGTCGGCTCGGTCGAACAGCTCCGCCGGGAAGGACTTAATGTTCCTGAAAAGCTGGATTTGCACAAACCCTATATTGATGAAATAAAGCTGACCTGCGATAAATGCGGCGGCACCATGACCCGCGTGCCCGAGTTAATCGATGTCTGGTTTGATTCCGGGGCTATGCCCTACGCCCAGTGGCATTACCCGTTTGAAAATAAAGAAATGTTTGAGATAAAATACCCGGCCGACTTTATTTCCGAAGCCGTTGACCAAACCCGCGGCTGGTTCTATTCGCTACTGGCCATTTCGACCATGCTGTTCGATAAAGCACCTTTCAAAAATGTGCTGGTGCTGGAATTTGTCCTTGACAAAGAAGGCAAGAAGATGTCCAAGCACAAAGGGAACGTGACCGACCCATTCATCATCGCCGACACTTACGGGGCTGACCCCCTGCGCTGGTATCTCCTGGCTATGGCCAATCCCTGGTTGCCCAAACGGTTCGATTTCGATGGCTTGACCGAGGTCATCCGTAAATATTTCGATACTCTGCGCAATACCTATTCTTTCTTCGCTATTTATGCCAATATCGACCGTATTGTCGAGCGGGCGGGCAAGGAAAAAACAACGATCGAAGAGTTCCTAAAGAAAAAAGCCGGGCCACCCGAACAGTTCGACCTCTGGATAACCTCCCGTTATCACAGCCTGTTAAAGGAAGTTACGAACTGTCTGGACAATTACGACATTACCCGGTCGGTACGGGCGCTGCAGAATTTCGTTATCGAGGACCTGTCCAACTGGTACGTTCGCAATAATCGCCGCCGGTACTGGGCCAAGGAGGACGATCCGTCTAAAATGCGGGCTTATTATGTTCTCTATCATATACTTGAGGGGCTCTGCCGTATGAGCGCCCCGATTACGCCCTTCATATCGGAGCTTATCTGGCGGGAGTTAATGGGCCATGCCAACGGGACGCTCAATATACCACTATCGGTGCATATGGCGGCTTACCCGCAATACGACGAAAACTTGATTGATTTACCTCTTGAGGAGAAGATGGACCTTGCCCGGCGAATCGTATCCCTGGGGCGAGCCGCCCGTTCACGGAAAAATCTTAAAGTCCGGCAGCCCCTGTCGCAGCTGCTGGTAAGTGTCCCCGGCCGCGACGGCTTCGATAAGCTGGCCGAATATACGGATATCATTAAAGACGAGCTCAATATAAAAGAAATCATTCCGGCACCGGAGCTTGACAGTTATGTTACCTATTCGTCGAAACTTAATTTTAAAAACGCCGGGCCGAAACTTGGAAACGCCGTTAAAGATGCCGCCGCCCGTATCAGCCGCCTAAGCCATGACGAAGTTAAACAGTTTGTTCGTACGAACGAATTTATCTTTGAAGCCGATGGAAAGAAATTTATCTTGACACCTGACGAAATTGAAGTTAACAAACAGGAAAAGGAAGGCTACGCCGTCGAAAATGACGGCCCACTGACCGTGGCGCTGGTAACGGAACTCACGGTGGATTTAATAGACGAGGGGTTTGCCCGGGAGTTGGTCAATAAGATTCAAAACATGCGCAAGACAACGGGGCTCGAAGTAACCGACCATATAACCATCAGGATGCACGCTCCGGAAGCGGTAAAAAAGGCAGCGGAAAGATACGATGATTTTATTCGCAGAGAAACCCTGGCACACCGGATCGAATTTCTGGAATCGGACACCTTCGATGGTAGCACCATGTGGAACATAAACGGAGAAAAAACTGCTCTTGCGGTGGCGAAAATATAAGTGGAGAACCACATGAAAAAAACCGAATTAAAAAAATTCGAGGCCCTGCTTTTGAAAAAAAAGGCGGAACTCCTCAAGGAAATGGGCATAATTCTCGACGCCCGTACCTCGAAACCCATCAAAGAAGCCCATGGCGACCTCTCCTCGCATTCCTATCATATGGCTGACCAGGGTACCGACAACATGGAGCAGGAAATGGCTTTCATCTACGCATCTAAATCCGGCCGTCTGATTTATCACATTGATGAAGCTCTACGTCGCATTGAAAAAGGAACTTACGGCAAATGTACCGTTTGCGGAAAAGCCATAAGCACCGCCCGTCTCGAGGCTGTTCCCCACGCCCGCATGTGTATCGAGTGCAAATCGGCTGAAGAGGAAAAGAAAGCTGGCCGGTAACAAAATTAAAAGGCTCTTTTGGTCCGCCCTGGTTATCATTGCGATTGTCATTTTCGACCAGATAACCAAGTTATGGGCAGTTAAGACCTTAGCTGACAAGGGCTCGATAGAGGTATTGGGAAAGTTCTTTATGCTGACCCTAGTCTATAACCAGGGCGGCGCTTTGGGGACCAACATCGGCTCTTCGAATTTATACCTTATCATCTCCATCCTGGTTTTACCCTTCCTTTTTTATTATCTTTATCAGAATTATAACAAACCCCTTCTGGCCTGGCCGATAACATTCATCTCCGCCGGAGCCATCGGCAATATCATCGACCGTATATACCTTGGAAAAGTGATCGACTTCATTGATATAGATTTTTTCGATTTGAACCTGCTTGGTCTGACTGTCGAACGCTGGTGGACATTCAACATCGCCGATGCCGCCATTAGTTGCGGTATAGTCTTTCTGATAATTGTCGGTTTTATTCCGACCAGGTGGGTCAACCCCACACAAATACCGGATGGCGAAAAAAACAATATATAGACAAAATCCAACTTTTCAAGATGAAATCATATTTCATTTTCCCCGATATTGTTATTGCTAATTCATAAGAAGAATTATTTCAATTAAGCAGTTACCCGTCATATGATTAAAGACTATTATTTTTTTCTAAAACCGGACAAAATTTCCACTTTTAATTTTAACCTTTTTACTTATATTACTCACCATGATAACAAAAAAAACAGAGTACGCTATTAAGGCCTTGTGGGAATTGGCCCGAAATGCCAATAACCTGACGACTTCCAAAGAAGTTGCTCAGCGCCAGGCAATTCCGCCCAAATACCTTCCACAAATAATAGCCACCCTCAGCCAGGCCGGTCTTCTGACTTCGACCCGAGGGTACGGTGGCGGCCTGAAACTCAAACGACCGGCGAATGAGATTACTCTTCTGAATGTTATCGAAGCCATGCAGGGAAAACCGCAATTGTTCGAATGCCAGTCCGGGCATACCGATTGTGTAAATCACCCGGACTGCCGGCTCAGGGCTATTTACAACCAAGCCCAAGATGCTCTGGAAAATGTCTTTAACGCCACCAGGCTTTCCGATGTGAATTTTAAGTAAACCTAAGAGGTTAAAATGATTGATAAACAAACTATAATGCAGGTATTAAGTAAAATCAAAGACCCGGAACTCAAACGTTCTTTTACCGAACTTGACATGGTAAAATTCGTTGACATAGAGGGCAACAACATACGTATCGGTATTTCCCTGACGGGCGGTTGTCCTTTTAAAGAAAAGATAGCTGAAGAGATAACCAAAAAAGTCGAGGAACTGGAAGGTGTCGAGACGGTCAAAGTCGAATTTGACGAGATGAGTAAAGAGCAATTAGCAAGACTTAAAGAGAAACTTGGGGTAGGGCAATCCCGGCCCGACGATACTGCATTAATAGCAAAGATAGCCAAGCGTTTTATAGCCGTATCTTCGGGCAAGGGGGGCGTTGGGAAATCGACCATCACCGCCAATTTGGCATCCGCTCTTGCGCGTCTGGGTTTTCAGGTCGGGGTACTTGACGCCGACGTTTACGGTTTTTCCATCCCTCGCATGCTGGGTGTGGACGGTGTACCCAAGGCATTTGATGACAAGATCATACCTCTGCGTAAAGGCGACAACCTTCAAATAATCTCGATGGGCTTTTTTATCAGCGAGGATGAGCCGGTCATCTGGCGCGGTCCGCTTCTCCATAAAGCCATCAGTCAGTTTATCAGCGACGTGATGTGGGAAAATCTTGATTTTTTACTCCTGGACCTTCCTCCTGGGACAGGTGATGTCACCATCACTATTGCCCAGGCAATACCTTCCGCCGAACTTCTGGTCGTTACCACCCCTCAAGCCACGGCGACCAATGTCGCCAGCCGGGTGGCAAAAATGGCTGATAAAACAAAACTTAACGTTATCGGTGTCATCGAAAACATGGCATACTATGACAATAACGGACGCAAGGATTATATTTTCGGCAAGGACGGCGGTAAGAATCTGGCCGCGAAATTGAATGTTGCCTTTCTTGGTGAGATACCTTTGATAACGTCGATAAGAGAAGGTGCGGATGCCGGCAAACCGGTTGCATCTGAAGGCACGGAACAGGAGATAAAATTATTCGAGGGCATCGCTCAGGCAATAGTGGCGATGAATCGCCGTTAACCTTTTGCGGATAAAATCAGTTAAGAGTTTAAAAATATTAATTCCGTAAAAGAAACAAGAGGGCTCTGAACCAGCCCTTTTTTTACGCTTGTATAACATTGTATAAAACATACACTTCAAAAATATATTAATTTTTTTATAGCCTTACTTGACGGCTTGTGCGCTTTGCAATATTTATACACATGAAACTAATTGAAACACAGAATGTTAATAACGTGTGGATAGTTTTGGGGTGTCTGGAAAACTTTTTATCCACCAACGCCTTATAACCACAAAAAAAATTCTAATTGTGTACAACTTGTGTACAAAAATGTGTTTAAAAACCGGGGTTGTCCCTAATAAGAAATCTTCAAACAGCTTAGAAAATATCAAAATGTTGATATAAACTGAGTGGGGGAAAAAACTTGTTAGAAAGAGTAAATAATTCAACACAATGGAACGACTGCCTTAGTTACATTGCGCGTCGTTTGAAACCGCAATCTTTCAATACCTGGTTAAAACCAACCAAGGGGGAGCTTGCTGAAAACGGTGATTTTAAGATCGCCGTGCATAATCAGTTTGTTGCCGACTGGATCGATAATCACTTCAGAGATCTAATCGATGAAGCGTTCCTTGAAGTACTGGGAAAAAAGCATCAGGTTATTTATATCCTGAGCGGTAATTCCGACTGCGAAGAACAAACTATTCTGGAGTTCTCGCAGGATAACGTACCCTTACCACCCGCAGTAAGGAAGCCAGATAACAGTAACCTTAATGATCGCTATTGTTTCGATACGCTGGTAGTGGGTGATTTCAACCAGTTTGCTTATGCCGCCTCGATGGCGGTTTCCGAAGCCCCGGGCATGACCAAGTATAATCCGCTGTATATCTACGGCGGTACCGGCCTGGGAAAAACTCATATCATACAGGCAATCGGTCATCAGATTCTGGAACTTTTCCCTAACAAGCGTGTCATGTACGCTACGTCGGAAAAGTTCACCTCAGATTTCATCTCAGCCATCTCCGACCGTTCAATTTCCGATTTCACCCGAATCTATCGCGATGTCGATGCCCTGATAATCGATGACATTCAGTTTTTCACCGGAAAGGAGTCAACCCAAGAACAGTTTTTCCATACCTTCAACGCCCTGTACCATTCCGGGAAACAGATTGTCCTCTCATCCGACCGTCCTCCAAAGGAAATCAAGGGTCTCGAAGAACGTCTTCTATCACGCTTTTCATGGGGTCTGGTCACCGACCTTCAGGCCCCCGACCTTGAAAATCGTACTGCCATTCTTTACAAGAAGCTGGCCTCGGAGGGCACCAGCCTTCCCGATAGTGTGGTGACTTACATAGCCGATAAGATATCGACCAATATCCGCGAGCTCGAGGGTGCTCTTATTCGCATACTTGCCTATGCTTCGCTCAAAAAGGCACCGGTTGACCTGGAAATGGCCAAAAAAGTTCTGGCGGATGCTATCTCCACACACCGTAAGGAAGTCACCATTGAGAGTATCCAGAAGAAGACTTCGGAACATTTCAACATCAACATGGAGATGATGAAAGCCAAGAAGAAGACCTCAAATATCGCCCTGGCCCGGCAGGTGGCAATGTACCTGTCACGGTCTCTGACCAATAATTCCCTTAAGGTTATAGGCTACGCTTTTGGTGGCCGGGACCACTCGACGGTCATCCATGCCTGTGATTTGATTTCCAAGAAGATGGCCAATGACCCTTCGCTGAGGGAAAAAATCGACAAAATCACAGCTTCTTTACTCTATTAACAAATTGTGGGAAAGGCTGTCGAAATGTATGGAAAAAGTTATTTTGCTCTTGTTTTGTGGGTAATTTAATTGTAATGTTTACAGGTAAGATTGAAAGGGTGGATAAAAAAGAGTTTTTTTTAGATGATAAGGTGTTGATTTACATTTACAAAGGTGTTAAATTCCGGACATTGAAAAGGGTTATTAACAATCTAACATTGCATATTATTATTGTAATTTATATATAAAAGAAATTTACAATAAGGAATTGTGTGGAAACTACTGGCGGGAGATAAATAAATGAAATTCTCATTATCAAAATCAAAATTCAGCAACTGTCTGCAGTCAATTCTTCAGGTTGTGCCAACCAAATCCACTTTACCGATACTTACCAATGTGATGATTGAAGCCCTTGATAACAAGCTGAAGATTTCAGCGACCGACCTGGATATATCGATTACCGTTAATATCGAATGCGGGGTAAATAAGAAAGGGTCGGTGGTACTGCCGGCAAAAATACTTTTTGAAATTATTCGTGAATTACCCGAATCGGAAATTACGGTGGAGGCCACCAATTCCAGGGTGGAGATTAAGATACCCAACGGTTCTTACAAGATTGCTTCGGTGTCGCCGGATGATTTTCCCAAACTTCCCGCTGTCAATACAAAGAAAGAGATAAAAATCAGCGCCGACGACCTAGTAAAGATGATAAAGAAGACCACTTTTGCGTGTTCAACGGATGAAACCCGGCCGGCTCTAAACGGTGTGCTGTGGCAGACCAAGGGTGACCGTATGCAGATGGTGGCCACCGACGGCCATCGTCTGGCAAAAATGTCGGTCGAAAATACCAGACTCAAGGGTATGAGCGAGGATATTATCATTCCGCCGAAAGTACTGAATCTGATACCGAGGTTTGTTGATGGCGGGACGAGAGAGGTTGGTGTAATTTTCGGTGAGAATAATATAATCTTCAATCTTGAAGATACTATCCTGACCTCTCGCCTGATAGAGGGTCCCTATCCCAATTACGAGCAGGTGATTCCTACCGAAAACGACAAGAAGCTTATCGTTTCCCGTGAAGAGCTAAGTGGAGCGGTGCGCCGGGTATCGATTCTTTCCAACACTCTGACTCACCAGGTCAAGTTTTCCATCCAGGGCGGCAAACTGACTCTCTCCACCAGTAATGCCGATGTCGGCGGTGAGGGAAAGGAAGTTATAAGTTGTGATTTCCGGGGAGAAAACATAGAGATCGGCTATAACGCCAATTACGTTGTCGAGATACTTTCCAAGATGGACAACGACGAGGTTATCTTTGAGTTATCGCAGCCGATATCCGCGGGCGTAATTTACAGTTCGTCCATGCCGAAAGAGGATTTTCTCTGCCTGGTGATGCCCTTGAGGCTAGCCGAGTGAGATTTTGACAAGATAAAGGTAATAAGACAGGTGGCAGATGACAGTATCTGCCATTTTTATTTAGCACACCCGATGATAATCAGGAATATTGAGATTAACAACTTTCGCAATTTTTCCGGTTTGAAGGCAACCTTTGAATCAGGGGCGAATATTTTCTTCGGTGATAATGGTTCCGGCAAGACTAATTTTCTCGAAGCTCTATTCGTGCTGTGCCTGGGGCGCTCGCAGCTGGGTGCGGCTGACAATGTCCTTATAAAGCAGGATAGCGATTACTATCGCCTTGAGGGTGAGGTGGTAGCGGGAGACAATCGCCACCGGGTAGCGGTCGCTTATCAAAAAGGCAATCGTCGCCGACTGGTCGTCGATGGCATTCCCGCCCGGCCATCGGAACTGTTCGAGCGTTTCTGCGCCGTGTCCACCGGCCCCGAGGACAGTGTGATCCTATCGGGACCGCCGGGGGCCAGACGGATGTTTCTCGACATGTACCTGTCGCAGTTATCGCCGCGTTACCTTTTGGAACTGACCGATTATCACCGGGTTTTGTCCCAGAAAAACGCCGCCCTGAAAAACGAGATGGACGCCGCTCCGTTCGAGCCGCTCTTAATAAATCACGGAGCCCGGGTAATGCTACAAAGAGTAGAGTATTTAAACGCCCTGAGGGAACTTTCCCGTCAATATTATGCCGAGATAGCCGGTGGTGAAAAATTCACCCTCAGATACGAACCTTCGGTTAATCTCCCTTATGAAAATATTACCGACCCCGGCGAGATTGAACTTGCTTTTCAGCGTACCCTTGATGAACATTATGAAAAAGAAGCCTTTTTGAGAACCGCCATCGTGGGACCGCACCGTGACGAGATATTTTTTGAAATCGCCGGACTTCCCGCCCGGACATACGGTTCGCAGGGGCAATGGCGCACGGCGGCGATTGCCCTCAAGCTGGGTGTGTACCATCTTTTGAAAGCCAGGCGTGGCGGTGCGCCGCTTTTATTGCTGGACGAAATATTCGCGGAACTGGATGGAAACCGCTGTAGCCGTCTGATAGAATTATTCGGGGAATTTTCACAGCTGTTTCTGACCACGGCCACAACGCCACCGCCACAACTTATGGCGAACGGCTGTTGTTACAAAATTGTCAAGGGTACCATAGAAAACGTAGGCTGATATGTCGGGTCTGGTTTTAAATAAAATATCCAAAACCTTTAAAAGCCTTAAGGTTCTTGATAATATTTCCCTGGAACTGGGCGATGATGAACTGCTGGTTTTGCTGGGGCCCTCGGGGTGTGGTAAATCAACCCTGCTCAGGATTATAGCCGGGCTTGAAACAGCCGACGACGGCGAGGTATTCATTGCCGACCGGCGGGTCGATAAGCTGCGTCCCCGCGACCGCCGGGTTGCCCTCGTTTTTCAGAATTACTCCCTCTACCCTCACATGACGGTGGAAAAAAACCTGGCTTTTCCCCTGAAGGCGGCAGGGATGAAAAAGGGCGAAATAAAGAGTCGGATTACTTCGGTGGCTGCCATGCTGGGTCTTGACGAACGTCTGAACGACAAACCTTCTCAGCTCTCGGGTGGTCAGCGACAGCGGGTGGCGCTGGGGCGGGCTATCGTTAAGAAACCGTCGATATTTCTGCTCGATGAACCGCTATCCAACCTTGACGCTGACCTTCGCATACGTATGCGGCAGGAAATCGTCCGCCTTCAGAAAGAGCTCAAGGTGGCGATGGTGCATGTCACCCATGACCAGGAAGAAGCGCTGACGATGGGTGACCGGATTGCCCTTCTGCACGAGGGGAAAATTCAGCAGCTGGGTACTCCCGAAGAGCTTTATAAAAAACCAGCCAACCGGTTTGTGGCCGAGTTCGTAGGTCAGCCGAAAATAAATATTATCGAAACCGTTCTGGATAAGGGGAGGCTTTTTCCGTTCGGTATAAGCTGGGCGGAAAACAGGCAGGTCACCGACGAAGGTCGCGGCGGGGGTTATACATCGGGCGGGGTGCTTATCGGTTTGCGGCCCGAAGTTATCGTGCCGGCCGGCGACGGTGAGTACGCTGCGACAGTGGTGTCATGTGAGTATATGGGTGACCATTATGTGGCGCATCTTCATTTCAAACAGCAACTTTTGTGTGCCACCAATCTTAAAGCTCCGCTGGAAAACGGGCAGACAATCAGATTTTCATTTCCCTTGAAAGAGCTATTGTTTTTCGATAGCGCTACGGGTTTGAGGATAAACTTGTAGTTCGGCAGGTCGATTACGGATTGTCTAAAGTTTACAACCGTTCGACCTGCCGAGCATGTAAATCATGCGCCTATGAAAATTATTTCTACTCTCCACGCAGGCAGTCGGCAGGGTTGGTCAGAGCGGCTTTGAGAGCCTGGTATAAAACTGCCAGCACCGCGATGACCAGAGCCGTCAGGGCTGAGAGAGCAAAGTAGTACCAGCTCAGTGAGGTTTGGAATGCGAATGACGCCAGCCATTGTTTCATTGCCAGATAAGCCGACGGCAGGGCTATTATCGCCGCAATCAGTATATATTTCGTGAAATCCAGTGTGAACATGGTCGTGATCTGGTTCACCGTGGCGCCGAAGACCTTGCGGATGCCGATCTCCTTGGTACGTTTAACCACGGCCAGCGAAGCCAGCCCAAACAGCCCGATGCAGGTAATCATGATGGATATAAGAGAAGAATAGAGGACAATTTTGCGCCAGCGCTGGTCGGCCAGGTATTGCCGTGCCACTGTTTTGTCAAGAAATTCATATATAAAGGGTATGCCGCCGCTTACCTGCAGCCATTTTTTCTCCAGGATAGAGAGGGTTGCCGGGAGGTTGTCGGGCCGGACCCGCACAGCTATTTCCGAGAAGCCGCTCATATCGTCATTTCGAGAAAGTTGAAGGATAAGCGGTTCAACCTTACGATGCAGGGGAAAGAAGTTAAAGTCCTCAATGACACCGACAATGGTGGCATTACGAAAACCGCGGGGCAGTTTTTCTCCGACCGGATTAGCATAGCCCAGTTTCCGGGCCAGCGTCTGGTTGATGATGATGGCGCCGTTAATATCGGCCGGGTGATTTGCCATAAAATTCCGACCCTCGGCGAGGTTAATCTTCATGGCAGGGATATAATGCGGGTCAACCCAGTTGATGTAAAAGTACAACCCGGTATCGGCGGCGGAACGGGCGTATCCCGGTTTGGTAATATCTTCACCGATTAAAGCGGTAACACTCTGCTCGCTGCTTAGATTAAGGTACAGCCAGGAGTTGCCCAAAGGATAAGCGTAACCGGTGACATCGACAACCGCAGCCTGTCCGGTCAGCTCGGAACGGTAGCGTTCAAGCAAAGCCGAAGCCTCGGCACGGTTGGAACCCGTCCGGACGGTGACGACAAAATCCTTGTCATAACCAAGGTTCGCCCGCTTGATATAATCAACCTGGGAGGACATGACGAAAGTACTGAAAATGAGAAAGATGGAAATGGTAAACTGCAGTACCACCAGGGATTGGATGAGAAAATTTTTACTGCCTATTTTGACCTCCCGTCGCAGGGTCGCTACCGGCAAAAATTTCGATAGGTACAATGCGGGATAGGAACCGGCCAGGAAAGAAGTCAGAAAAACAATACCAAGCAGAACCGGAATAAATTCCGGGCGGGAAAAGGGTGCGAAAGACAGCTGTTTTTGTGCCAGGTCGTTGAATACCGGCAGGAACAATTCCACCAGAATTATAGCGGTTACAAGGGCGGCCAGGCAGAGCACCAGTGCTTCACACCAGTACTGACTCATTATCTGGCGGCGGTGAGCACCGACCACTTTGCGAAGGCCTACCTCGCGTATTCTGTTGCCGGATCTTCCTATTGACAGTGTGACAAAATTGATACCGGCAATCAAAAGAATCGAAGCCGCGATGGCGATCAGGATATAGGAGTACTTCGGGTCGGTGCTGGGCACGGCTTCGCCGCCGAATTCAGGGTTGGTGTGAATATCGGTAATCGGCTGTAACCGGTAAAAGCGTTTATCTTTTTCATCATCGAAAAGCATGTTTATATTCGCTGATATTTTCTCCGCGAAAGCGTCTTTGTCAGTGCCCGGCTTAAGCTGGATATAGGTAGTCAGGTAAATTAAATTCCAGGAAGTTAAATAATCTTCGGGACGGGTATTTTTAAGATGCTCTGCGGGTATGAGAAAATCGAACTGAATGCTGGAGTTAACGGGGGGTTTTTCAATCACGCCCGTGACCGTGAAATCATAGAACTGCTCTTCCTGCTGGATTTTCATTGGCTTACCTAACGGGTCTTCATCGCCGAAAAACTTTTGCGCCATTTCCTCGGTCAGCACCACCGAACCGGGGTCGTTCATGACGGTGTTTTTGTCACCCCTGATGAGCGGGAAAGAAAACATGTGGAAAAAGTCCGGGTCGACATTAAAAACATCCTGGAAAAAGGTGTTGCCATCGGCGCGGTTGACGGCGGTACTGGAGCCTAATACCCGGGTTACGCCGGCTATTTCAGGATATTTATCTTTTAATTCCCCTCTCAGTACAAAACCGGTGGATTCACTGCCCTTGGATATTTCGCTTTTATCATATTCCATATGGAGGACGCGATAGAGGTTACCAGCATTGGCATGGAACCGGTCGTAGGAAAATTCATGTTGCACGAAAAGAAAAATGATGATACAACAGGCCAGGGCGACGGACAATCCGGCAATACCGATGGCGGTATATAATTTGTTATGGAGCAGGTTTCGGTAAGCAACGATGAAATAATTTTTTAACATGGTCATACTCCCGGGTTATTTATGAGTGATAAGAAATACATAGTCTTTTTTACGAAAAAGAGGCAATGCCGGTAGTAAAAAATTGTTTTTTTTACATTTGTTGCATGTCATCCCGGGTCAAATTGTAACTTAATATACGGCACCACATTACATAATATTATAGATCGGAAGAGCGTCGTGTAGGGAAAGAGTGTAGGATAGGGTGT
>CAZUAS010000017.1:0-14460 GCA_964618515.1 uncultured Ignavibacteriales bacterium
TGGTGGAAAAAGACAACGGTGACACCCAGATAGGTAAGTTCGTTATAATAATGTAGTATTATCTGTAAATGCAGAATTTTCATAAAAGAAAAGGCCGTCAGAAAGTGATTTTCTTGACGGCCTTTCTCATTATCTCCATTAATTTGCAGGGGCATACTGACAGTCTGTATCCTCGAAAAAAATGGGACGACGGAAAAACAAAATATCAGTTAAAGGCTTCCAACCGCCCTTTAGTTGAATATACCGCTCACAATCGGGGCAATATTCAGCTGGCCATCGCTAACAACGGAACTTTCGGCACCTATGGTCAGGATGTAGCCGATCCATTCACCGGCGAACGCATTCAATCTTTAGCCTATCCTAAAAACAGCGATATTGTTTTCCTCTGGGTAGGCGCTTTCTGGATTGGCGCCATCGTAGGTCGCGATACCCTGGTATCAACCGGAACGGAAGATTTTTATGAAAACCAAGAATTCTGGCCCGGCGAACTGTACGGAAACAAAACTACCCAATTTGTTTACAAATCAATCGATATTAATAGTCGTTTTTACTGTGAAGATGCTAACTCTGAAGAAGATATTATTTGTGAATATTACGATACTCTGACCGATCCCAGTTACGTCAACTACGACCAATTCGACCAGAGACCTCACATCCCCCTTAACATCAAAGTTACTCAGAAAACAATGTCCTGGAGTTATGATTATGCCGACGATTTCATACTTTTCGACTACCAGGTAGAAAACATCGGCACGCAAAGGCTTAACAAAGTATATATGGGTATTTGGATAGACGGTGACGTCTGGCATATATCGCGAAATAACCCTGAGGGCTGGAACGACGATATCGTTGGTTTCCTCAGAGCCCATCCGGCGCCCGAAGGAGGTATCTGTATCGATACCGTAAATGTTGCCTATACCGCCGACAATGATGGTGACCCCAGTGGTTCGGAATGGGATTACCGTTCTGCCAAGGGAGTTGTTGGAGTTAGGGTCGTACGTACACCCTCGGATTCCCTCAGGTATTCCTTCAACTGGTGGATCATCAATTACAGCGATGCCACTAAAGATTTCGGTCCACGACGCATGCCCTCAACAAATGACCCCTTCCGGCGCTTCAACACCCGCCTGGGAACACCTGAAGGCGACCACAACAAATACTATGTTTTACGCCACGAGGAATTTGATTATGACCTTATCTATACTGCTCTTGACCACACTGCAGAGGGTTGGCTGGCACCGCCGGAGAACGCCGAAACTTATGCCCGTGGTTATGATGCCCGCTACCTGTTGTCTTTTGGCCCCTTCAATATCGACCCCGGTCAAAGTCTGCCGATTTCCCTGGCCGTGGTCGGTGGCACTAACCTGCATATTAACCCGCTTGATTTCAAGGAACTTTTCGACCCATATAATCCCGATGTTTTTTATAATTCCCTGAATTTCTCCAGCCTGGCAATTAATTCCCGCTGGGCTTCATGGATATACGATAATCCCGGCGTCGATACCGATAACAATGGTTATTACGGCAAATATCGAGTATGTGATGACGACCCGGACAAGAACAATCCCCCGGATTCTCTACCTCCCGGAAAGGGGCACTGGTACGAAGGTGACGGCGTTCCTGATTTCCGCGGCGCCGGTCCGCCCCCTTCACCCAAAATCAGAATAATTCCCGGCATCGGCAAACTTAAAATCCGCTGGAACGGTTATTACTCTGAAAATACTCCCGACATATTCCTTCAGAAAATCGATTTTGAAGGCTACCGGGTCTATATCAGTCTTGATAACCGTTCAACCAGTTTTGTTTTGCTCAGTTCCTATGACCGGGAAAATTATAATCGTTACATCTGGAAGCAACTTCCCGGAGGAAGCATGGGTTGGGCTCTGGAAGAAACTCCTTTCTCTCTCGATTCTTTAAAAATCATATATAACGACCCGGCTTTTGACCCCGGGATTTATACCCCCGGCAAGCCTCTGGAAATCAACGATACCCTCTTTTACTTCGAACCACAGGACTACAACAGCTCTGATCTATCAGACCTGAAAGGCATTCACAAGGTTTACCCGGAAATAATCCTACCCCCGCCGTCTGATTCCAGCCTTTGGAAAGAAGAAGATCTGACCTATGATTACGGACAACCCCTGCCTAAATATTACGAATATGAATATATCATTGATAATATCCTGCCGACGATTCCCTATTACGTGGCTGTAACAACTTTTGATTTCGGTTCTCCCATAGCCGGTTTAACGGCGCTCGAAACCAAACCGGTCAATAACTATGTTGTTGCATTTCCTCTCACCTCATCTGATTCGGTTGAAGCTGAGAATCTCGATGTCTATGTTTATCCCAATCCTTACCGCATCGACGGCGGTTACTTTAACAAAGGTTTTGAGGGTCGCGACGACTTATATAAAATTCCCGATCGTATGCGACGGATACATTTTGCAAATCTTCCCCGCGTCTGCAAAATTTATATTTATTCCCTTGACGGTGACCTGATAAGAGAGATTGACCATTATTATCCGGAAGGCGGCCCGACCTCAATGCATGACACCTGGGATTTAATCACTCGTAATACTCAGCGGATTGTAACCGGGATATACTATTATGTCGTTGAATCCCCCGACCGCACCCAGATCGGCAAATTCGTCATAATCATGTAAGATTAAATATTCTTGAGGTTATACTTAATCGGCAATATCCGGCCAAAAACAAGATAACCGAATCCTGCCAGCAAAGCCAATGAAGAAATAATCAACCAGGCGACCGCCGGGGTATGACCGAAATGGTCCAGAATCACACCACCGTAAAGCGGTCCCAAAGACCATCCAGCGGTAACAAAAAAGCCATGGATGCCCATGTAACGTCCAATGCGACCTTCCGGCGCCAGCCGGGAGGTCAGGGTGAGAGTGGGCGGGGATAAAATTACTTCACCAAGAGTGATTATTACCATATAAAAAATGAAATAATGGAAGCCAATAAAAATTCCGAACAGGCTGTAGCCAATGAAATGCAAAATAGCTCCCCAGGCCAGCTGAGTGGTAAAACGAAAGCGGGCTAAAAGGCGGGTCACCGGTATCTGTAACAGGACAACCAGTAAGCCGTTGACGGTAAATAGAATCCCCAGTTGTGACTCACTTATACCCACCATTTCCACTGTATAAATAGACATTGGCGCTATTAGTTGAGCAATAACCAGGTACAGGAAAAAAGTCAGAAAAGCATGCCGGGCCAGGTTAGCATCGTTTTTTATAGCAATTAAATCTCTCAAACGAAACTGCTCCTGTATTTTGATAGAATCCGGTACTTTAAGAAACAGCCAGAAGATAAAGACAGACAATAAAGTAATTGCCCCTGAAAGAAAAAACAGAACCGCATAGGAATGAGCCGCCATAAAACCGCCGATAGCTGGACCGGCCGCCCATCCGAGGTTTCCCCCGGAACGCGAGACGGCATATCCATCGAGTCTTTTTTCAGGGGGCAGAATATCAGAGACCAGAGCGTTCACTGTCGGCATAAATACCGCCCCCACGATGGAATTAGCCGTAAAAAATATTGCAATAGCCCAAAAGCCCCAATGAAAATGAATAGCCAGCCCGAGAAGAACAAAGGTTACTACTCTGATTGCCTGTGAATGAATCAGCATTTTGCGACGGCTTATACGGTCGGACATCTCCCCCCCCAAAAGTTGAAAAAATGACCGTACCACGGCAATGACGGCAAAAAATACGCCGATTTCAGTTGTTGAAAGACCAAGTTCACTGTGAAAATAGATAGAAATAAAAGGGATCGAAGCAGCGAAACCCAGCGAAGACACAAACCAGCCAAAAGCCAGAATCCACAAATTGCGACCGAATTGACGGAAGAAATTCAAAAAACGTTCAAGCATATCCTTGATGCCAATCTGTTTATATCCGCCTGGTTATAGTCCTTTAACGACTGCCATAAGTCTCCACCAGGAAACCGGCGATATTATCGAAACCTTTGATATCAAATTTACCCCAGCCGGCCCGGGCTCTTTCCAATAAGCGATTTTCCCGCCGGAGTCGGTTAATAGTCAGACCAAACATCAAAGCCTGTTCAGAGTTCTTAAGCAGTTCGGCCACGCCGCGTTGCAATAATTTTTCCCGATTTAAAGGAGCAAAGGGACCAATAGCCGGCTCCACAATTACTACCGGCAAGCCCAATCCCAGCGCCCAGTTGGTGCGTTCGTGAGCTGGTGCGACAAAATAATCAAAATATTTAAAAAGTTTAGCCGTAAAAATATTTTCTTCTCGTCGTGTCCGGTAAGTCACCAGCAGAGCCGGAGGTAATTCCGATGGAATCAAGGAGCCGGTATCCAGTATCGGAAGCATAAGTTGATTGCGTTTGAAGAGCTTTTCTGTTTCCCTGGCCAGGTGACCTTTATAACGGGCAAAAATTACCGCCCGCCCGCCATAATGTACCGCTGAAACTGCGGCCGCGGCCAGTTTCCTGATATGCGTTTTCGGTTCGGCTCCCGAAGAGAAAAACGCCCCTGTCAGAGGTTCCTGTCCGGTCAATCGTTTTAACCGCGCTTCATAACAATCCCCGGCTATTTTCACCAGTGCCGGTTCGATACACAATCCGGAAACGAAGACCGTCTGCTCCTCATAACCGGCTTTCATAAAAAAATGAGCCATTTCGGCAGTGGGTACCAGAACCTTCGATAGACCGGTCACAAGAGCCGCCGCCGGAGCAACTACCTCGCCATGCTGATATATCAGGTCTTTTTTATTTTTCAGGATACCGGCCAGGATGGGATGGGCTACCAGCAGTGGATGGGGTGAAGCCGAGAATTTTTTATGGATATCACGGCCCATAAATTTAAGCATTAAACCCGGACGGTCATAATCATATCCGGCGCGGATAAGATTATATAACACCCCCAGAGAACCTGACGAAGAACCTCTTTTGTAAAACCAGTCTGCGGTTTTCCAGCCCAGGCGCGCCAGACCGGTCGAAACCTCGAAAACATTACTCTCGCCACGCATAATCTTAATTGCCCCCCGGCGAATGAGGGCATCAATAATCCCATCGAGATAAAAGGGATGACCCCGGCCGATATTGGTGTACAAAAATTCTATTTTCCTGTTTGAATCATTCATAATTTATCAGAGAGCTAAAATAAACAACCGCGCCGAGGATGTCAAACCGGGGGTCTAAAAATCCGTTCTGATTTACCAAAAAAAAACCGGTCAAAAGACCGGTTTTTTTTAGACGTTTTATCTGATTATCATCCGACTGAAGCCATCTCTTCAACGTCGACAACTTTTGACAGGTCCAAAAATATCAATAAGCGGTCTTCCAGCTTGGCCACTCCCTTGATATAATCAGAATTAATCCCGGTAACCAGTTCCGGCGGGGGTTCAATGGTGTCAGCGGGAAGCCGCAGTACTTCGGACACCGCATCGACAATCATTCCCATGATATTGCCATTAATATCCACCACGACAATCCGGGTATTCTTGTCATGTTCTTTCATTTCCAGATTGAAGCGTTTGCGCAAGTCAATAATCGGAATTACTTTTCCCCGAAGGTTGATGACTCCTTCAACATATCGTGGCGCCTGTGGAACCTTCGTAATTTCTACCATCCGGTTGATTTCCTGAACTTTGAGTATATCAACTCCGAATTCCTCAGAACCGATATTAAAAGACACCAACTGCAATTCGTCAGTGGAAACATTACCGGCCATTTCTTTTTGTTTTAAAATTCCTGTTTCCATCTTTCACCCCTTTATTATTTATCAGTTATTATCTTTGAGAATGTCGCCTTCCCTTTTCAAACATTCCTTAGCAAATAAATTTTCAGCCATATCTCTTTTCAGTATATCGGAATACCCTCTGGTTTCTTAACACCACCTTTAACAGGTTTTAAGTGTAAGGCTGACTGTAAGATACCACTCCGGACAACCCGGATAAAATATATCCCGGTTTATTAAATAATATTTAAAAGGCTCTCGAGTTGCCAAAGAACAAGATATTTCGTATCTTCAATAAAATGATTTAATACATATAGCCAAAGGAGCCGTTCATGAGAGACAAACGAAATGAAATATTAGCCCGCCAGTTGCTGGATTATTCCGTCGAATTAAAAAAAGGCGATGTTCTCTACCTGGAGATAAAAGGAAAGGAAACCCTGGAGCTCGGCAAACAGATTATCCGCCTGGCAACGGAAAAAGGCGCAACCACTTTCTGGTATTACAACGACGAATCGCTTTTAAGACAGTGGATAAAAGGTGCCTCCGATGAACAGTTTAAGACTCAGGCGGAACTTCACCTGCCCCTCATGAAACGGGCTGATGCTTATATCGGTTTGCGGGGCTCGGATAACCCCTTTGACCTGGCTGATATCGACAGCAAACAAATGGAAAAACAGAACTCTCTTTTCTATAAACCTGTCCATCTCGAAGAACGGGTCAAGCGGACCCGCTGGGTGGTGCTTCGTTTTCCCAACAATGCCATGGCACAACTGGCCGAAACCTCACAGGAGAAATTCGAAGATTTTTATTATGATGTCTGCTGCGCCGATTATGCCAGGATGTCAAAAGCCCAGGACAAACTGGTGGCGCTGATGGCAGCCACCGATAAAGTACATATTAAAAGCCCCGGCACCGACCTGACCTTTTCCATCAAGAATATCCCGATTGTCAAATGCGACGGCAAGCGGAATATCCCCGACGGCGAGGTATATACTGCCCCGGTACGGGATTCGGTCAACGGGACCATCACCTATAATACACCTTCACTATACCAGGGCGTCGTTTATAACAACATATCTCTTACCTTCAAGAAGGGTAAAATAGTCAAAGCCACCTGTTCCGGCGATAATGATAAATTGAACAAAATATTCGATTCTGACCCGGGGGCTCGTTATGTGGGCGAGTTCGCCATAGGGGTTAATCCCTTTATTTTGCATCCGATGAAAGATACTTTGTTCGATGAAAAAATCGCCGGCTCAATTCATTTCACTCCCGGCCAGTGTTATGACGAAGCACCTAACGGCAACGACTCCACCATCCACTGGGACCTGGTTTTAATTCAGCGGAAGGATTACGGCGGGGGCGAGATTTATTTCGATGACAAGTTGATTCGCAAAGACGGCGTTTTTGTCGATCCCAAAATGGAAAAGACATTTTCGAAAGAAAACCTGAAAGCAGCGGAAACAGCTTAGGAACCTCTTCCGTTTTCAAGCTGTTACTAAAAAGAAGGTTCGATTAAAGAGCCCATCGAGCCTGACCAATAAAAAAGGGAGTATGGATGGATATTTTTGAATTTGCCATGCAGATGGAACTCGACGGTAAGGCTTTTTACGAAAAAGGGGCGGCCGCTACCAGCAACCCCGAACTCAAGCAAATCTTTTTGACGCTGGCGGATGAAGAACAGCGTCATTATAATATTTTCAAAAGTTTAAAAAACGGCCAGCTTGAAACCGCCACTAAAATCACCACCGGCCGAGCTAAAACCATTTCCATAACGAAAAACCTCTTCCAGAAGATGACCGAGGAAGGAAAGAATACGCTTTTTGGCGATGATATCCGCGCCCTCTGGGAGGAAGCTGTCGCTATCGAAGAAAAATCAGAGAAGCTGTATCGCGAGGAGGCACATAAAACTAAAGACCCTGACCGCCAGAAACTTCTTAATAAAATCGCCGACGAGGAAAAGAATCACATTTACCTGATTGATAATATGCTGTCGTTTATTAATGACCCGCAGTCCTTTGTAGCATCGAACCAGTTTTCGAGTTTCATGAGCTGGGAAGGTCACTGAGAAGTTTAAAATATTAAAAAAGCCGAATAAACTCCCCGCTTTTTTTAACTTTCACTGGTGATAACCCCGGCCAGGACAACAGCACCGCCGAATAAAAAAGGCAGGGTT
This sequence comes from uncultured Ignavibacteriales bacterium, assembly GCA_964618515.1. Classification (GTDB taxonomy): domain Bacteria; phylum Zixibacteria; class MSB-5A5; order GN15; family FEB-12; genus JAFGNW01. Next base: position 7,902 of record CAZUAS010000017.1, read on the forward strand.
AGCGTTTCCCCGAGGAAGAAATACGCCACCACCGTGGCAATAACCGGCTGGATATTGTGAAATACGGCTACTCTTGAAGCTTCCATATATTTCAACAGCCAGTACCACATGACATAAACAAAAACCGACAGTCCCAGAGCCATATACACCACTGCTCCCCAGGCCGCTGGGGTGGCTTGAGAATAATCAAACTTCAGAGCCATAAACAATCCGAACGGGAAATAAACCGCCGAACCGAAAGACAGAGCGTAAGCGGTCATTCGTAAAGCCCCGTATTTACGTACCAGGTCACGACCCAGAATCGTATAGTATGCCCAGGCCGTAACGGACAGGATAATTATTACGTCTCCGATAAGATAGCGGGTACTTATCTCAATCGCTCCCGAAGAAATAATGACCAGCACTCCTACAAAAGCCAGAACCGAACCGACTGCCCGCCGCCAGCTGAATTTTTCCTTCAGATGTATCATCGCCAGGAAAAAAATAAGCACCGGAGTCGTTGAGAAAATAAAGGCTCCATGACCGGCGGCGGTCATGGCTTGACCGACCACGAATAAAGTCTGGTTGAAAATGATAATTATAAATCCAATCAGAAATATTTTGGGTAAGTCTTTACGTTCAACCAGTACATCGTACTTCCTCAGTTTGACAATAAGTAAAAGCACCGCCGATGATAACAGGTAGCGGAAAAATGCAAAGGTAAAGGGTTCAATAAAACCCAGACCGTATTTGGATATCGGGTAACACAACGAGGCTACCGCTTGCAAAGCGACGGCCGAGAAAACCAGAAAAGCGGTACTGTAAGTTTTAACCGGACGGGCAATATGCTTGAGGTCGTATGACGGAAGCGCAGCCATAAAATGTTCTCGGCAATTCGGAGAATAAGGCGTTTTTAAATCAAGGCCCGGTTCGAACCGCCGTCCACGGCAATAGAGGATCCGGTAATGAAAGCCGCCCGCTCGCTGGCCAGAAAAGCCACCAGGGCCGCCAGTTCCTCCGGTCGTCCCACTCTTTTGACTGCGGCGCTTTCCCCGAAACCACGCATAATTTCTTCAGGTGTTTTACCGGCATCCTTTGCCCATTTCGCCGCCAGGTTTTGCAACCTTTCCGTAGCCGTATAACCAGGACACACACAGTTGGCGGTAATACCATAACGGGCATAGTTATTGGACACGGTTTTACAAAACGCCGTAACCGCCGCCCGATAGGTGTTGGATAAAATAAGGTCATCGACCGGTTGCAGAACACTGATGGAAGTAAGATAAATAAGTCTTCCCCATTTACGTTCCATCATCCCATTCAACACCAGACGAGTCAATTTAACAGCCGAATTCAACAAGAGATCAGCCGTTTCGTTCCAGAGGTTCTCCCCCAAATCAAGAAACTGCCCCGGGGGCGGACCGCCGGTATTGGCAAAGAGAATGTCGATTTCACTCCGGTTGTTGGTTGTTATTGCCCAACCGACCTTTTCCAGACCGTCAGCGGTGGCAATATCAGCCGGAATAATAACCGGCTTATGCGAGGTGGCCTTTTCTATTTTCTCCGCGGTCCTTCGAAGGCGCTCTTCACTGCGGGAATTAATAAAAAGTGTTGCGCCTTCCCGGGCCAGTTCCAGAGCCACCGCCGCGCCAAGACCGGTCGAAGCTCCGGTCACAAGAGCCTTTTTCCCTTTTAGATGCAGGTCCATATTATCCCACTCTGGCCAGCTCAAAAGGCAACACCGCCGCGGTTTTGCAGCCCCGCTCGAAATCCACCACTCGGAAGCGCTCGTTGGGCGAATGGATATTATCATCGTTCTGCCCGAAACCGATAAATAAGGTATCAATACCAAGGGTTTCCTTGAATTCGACGGCTACCGGGATGGAACCGCCTTCCTTGATAAAAACCGGCTCTTTACCGAAACCGGCCTTGATAGCCCGGCCGGCCGCTTCCAGCCAGGGACCGTCAACCGGAACCTCCACTGCCCTGGCGCCGCCGTGTTTGTTCACCTGGACTCGAACCGAACGCGGCGCTATCTTTTTTAAATATTTTTCTATCTTGTCACAGATATCGTGCGGGTTCATATCCGGCACCAGGCGCATGGTTATTTTACATGAAGCCATAGCTGGAATGATAGTCTTGCCGCCCTCCCCCTGATAACCGCCGGTAATGCCATTGACGTCACAGGTCGGACGGCTGGTAAGCTTCTCGTAAGTCGTATAGCCTTTTTCACCGTGAAGGGCTGGAACACCAATGGCTTTTTTGAAATTGGTTTCATTATAAGGCAGTTTCTTTAACTGATTTTTCACCCATTTGGAAATCGGTTTACAATCTTTGTAAAAACCGGGGATGGCAATCTTCCCGTCTTTATCGTGCAGTTTACCGACCATCGCACACAGGATGTTAACGGGATTACCCACGGCGCCGCCGAAACCGCCCGAATGCAAATCTTTATCGGGGCCATACACGAATACTTCCACGGAAGCGATACCCCGCAGACCAAAAGTTACCGCTGGAAGCTCTTTGCTGAACTGAGCGGTGTCGGAGACTACCACCACGTCAGCCCGAAGCAATTTTTTATTCTTTTTTATAAATACCGGCAGGTTGGCCGAGTGACTCTCCTCCTCACCTTCGATTAGAAACTTTACATTCACCGGAAGCGCACCGGAGGTCTTAATGACAGCCTCCAGACCTTTGATTTGAGCAAAGAACTGTCCCTTATCGTCACAGGCACCGCGAGCAAGAATGTAACCGCCCTTTATCTGCGGTTCAAAAGGCGGCGTCTTCCAAAGGTCAAGCGGCTCCGGCGGCTGTACATCATAATGACCATAGTACAGCACCGTCGGCAATTTTTTATCGACCATATATTCCGCATAAACAATCGGCTGGCCCTTTGTCGGATAGAGCGTGGTTTTGAATCCCAGCTCGCCCAGGTGTAATTTTAACCATTCGGCGCAGGCCACGATATCTTCTTTATGTTCCGATTTGGCGGATACCGTGGGAAATCTTAAAAGACTGAAAAGGTCCTGAAAGCGTTTACCTTCGTTTTGCTTTAAATACTCAAACGGGGTCATAAATAACACTCCTTGCATTTTTTCATTTACGAAACTTCAGGGAATATAGCGGGAATTCACAAGTGTGTAAAGTGAGATTGATAAATTAATCTTGAAAAAAGCTAATTAATAGTTTTTGAGTTTGAAAATAACAATTGTCACGTAGAGCAAAGCTAGGGCGAAAAGAAGCGAACTGTAAAACGGCATCCAGTCACCGACCGGACGACCGGCAGTCAGCTTTATGGCAATATCGGATATTTCCCCGGTTTTGGGGATAATGTAGTATAAAGTATCGACGATATATTTAATAATTTTTGAACTGGTAAGAGCTTCAAGTATTTCACGGCCGGCCAGGATCTTCTGTAAAATCCAGATAATAAAAGCGCTCATCAAGGCGATGGCGTTGGACCCGAAAGCCACCCCGGCAAAGGCGGTTATACTGAACCATATAAAAAAGGCAATCATGGAAAATAAAAACAAATATACTATGCGGGTACTGAACAGGTCATGATTCAAGCCCACAGCGGCATAAATAATAACCCCGCTTAGCATAATGGTCATGCCGTATACTATCAGGATGCCGAAGAATTTGTGGAGAAAAAGCGCGGTCCGGGAAAGAGGTTTGGACAGATAATAATCGGCACGGCCTTTTTCAAGCATATTAGGTATCAAACCGGCTGTCCCCATCACCGCCAGAAACACCAGAAATGACAGGTAAAACTCAAAAACTCTTATAATCGGATCATTCAGCATCTCATTGAGCATCTCCGTACCCGTTTCACCGGTGGTATCAATACTCATGTCCACTTCAAACGACCCGGTCAGAAGCACCACCAGGAGGGACAATACGGTTACTGCCGCAAAGACATAAAACAGCTTACGGTCGAACATCTCCACTAGTGTATCACGCGTGATTCCCCTCACTGCACCGACTCCCTGTTTTCCGTTACCGTTTCAAAAAACGACTGTTCCAGGGTAATTTTCATGGGTTTGATCGACCTTATTTTAATCTTCCGCATCCGCATCTGGTCGATTATAAAATTAATATCTTCATCATTTTTCAACTCGACAATCATCCCGGTGGTGGACAGCGTAATCCTTTTCCCGATATCTTCGGGAATTTCGATAATTTCATTGCCTATGGAGGCTTCAATTTCGAACTGGCTCTGACGGCTGGTGAGCGAAGACACGGACCCTATTCGTACCACTTTACCCTTTGTCAGAATAGCCACCCGGTCGGCAACCGATTCGACTTCCGATAAAAGGTGAGAATTCAAAAAGATGGTTTTGCCTTCCGCTTTAATCCTTTCCATCACCTTGCGGATTTCAATCTTGCCAATCGGATCCACGCCGTCGGTAGGTTCATCCAGCAGAAGGATTTCCGGGTCGGAAATCATAGCCTGGGCCAGGCCGATACGCTGTAACATCCCTTTGGAATATTTTCTGATTTTAGTATTGCCCCAGCGTTCCATGCCCACAAGGTTAAGAAGATGCTCGGAGCGGCTGTCGATTTCTTTTTCCGAAAGTCCGTACATTCGACCGGTAAACTCAAGCAAGCCCAAGCCGGTCAGGTGGTTAGGAAAACGATGGTTTTCCGGTAAGTAACCGACTTTCTTACGTGATTCCGGATTATACGGCGGTAATCCCAAAATCAATACCTGGCCCGAGGTAATCTGGGTAATATTAAGCAGGACTTTGAAAAGGGTGGTTTTGCCAGCACCGTTGGGTCCGAGCAGGCCAAGTATTTCTCCCTGCTGGACTTCAAGGCTGACCGAATCAAGAGCAACAATATTCCCTTTTTTTAAACCTGTATGGTAAATCTTGGTCAGTTCCTGGATTTCAATAACCTGCATATCGATAATACGTTTCATAACCTTGGAAGTTACATTATTGATTAAACTTAGAAGAAACTAAAAGGGTTATCAAGAAAAAACTTAATCCTCTTGACTAATTTTTATTTTTTAGTAACTTAATCAACTGGAACAATTTATATACTAAAAAATATAATATATTAGCATGAAAAGAATGACTTTACAGCTTTTAATCTTACTTTTACCGGGCTTTTGCGGACTTCTTGCCCAACCACAACTCAAGGTTCCGGATGGAGACTTCGATTTTGGCTATATTCCTCACAGTTCGACGGTTGTCCAGCAATTTTGGTTTAAATCAGTAGGCACCGATACGGTTAAAATTGAGAATATCAGAACCGGTTGTGATTGTGCCTATATACCCCTGGAAAAAAACTGGCTGGCTCCGGGCGACAGTATGAAAGTGAGCTTTTTCTGGGAATCCAAAAGAAGAATGGGACCGATGAACCGCAAACCAACGATTTATTCCAATGTTGAAGGAAACCCGCTCCAGCTTAATTTCGTGGGTAATTGCCACATCGCCCCTGACAAATATTATCCGGTGAGCATAAAACCCTACCGGTTCGAATTTTCGAAACTTGAAAAAATTTCTATCGACAGTATCGAGTTCATTTTATCCAATCAAACCGACAGCAATTATACGATTTCCGCCGTATCATATCCTATGGAAGAATGCAGCTATGCATTACCCGAAAAAATTGCCGCCAAAGCGGAAGTTAAAGGATATATAAGGGTAAATCCGCAATTTCTTAACCGGGAGTTTCTGCAGTCTTTGACCCTGCAATTTTTGAGTGAATCCGGTGATGTAAAACGATTTACCGTACCTATCAGAAGAAAAATATTCAGTAATCAACCAAATCAGACGAAATAAATATAACAACAAATGTAAACCAGATAATTTCAGAGGAAGAGAATAAGATCATATGAAAAAGACACTTATACTATTCATTCTAATAATGGGGTTAGCCTTAATTTGCAGTCTGGTTCAGGCGGCTCCGCGTTTAACCATTCCCGAAGCGGAATTTGATTTTGGTTTTGCACCGCAGAATTCCAAGCTTACCCACACTTTCTGGTTACATTCAACCGGTGATGATACTCTTAAAATCCTCCGCGTTAAACCGGGGTGAGGGTGCACTCAGGCACCTCTTGAAAAAGACGTGCTTGCTGTCGGTGACAGCACCAAACTTGAAATTATTTTTACGACGCACCGCTATAAAAACAGAATATCCAAACAGCCCCGGATTGAAACCAACGAGGGTCAGCCGGATAAGACCGTAAAAATTTCCGCGGATATTTTAATTAATCCGGACTCGACTTACCCGGTGGTGATAAAACCGTATAAACTGAATATCTCGCAGTTTGGAGAGAAAACAAGAGACGAGATGACCTTCAAAATTGAAAACATCTCCGAACTGGATTTAAAACCCTCTATCATAGATATTGCTTCAGATTTTTTTGAAGTTAAACTACCCGGAACGATTAAAGCCGGAAAAACGATTGAAGGTGTTTTGAAACTTAAAAAAGATGTCCTCGAAAAGGCTTTTGAAAAAACTTTCACCATCGAATTTAACGACGATGCTAAAAGCCGTTTCACCATCCCGGTACAGCGCTAGATCGAAGAGCGTCGTGTAGGGAAAGAGTGTAGGATAGGGTGGGGGT
>CAZUAS010000017.1:14470-32229 GCA_964618515.1 uncultured Ignavibacteriales bacterium
GAAAAAACTTTCACCATCTTATTTAACTAAGATTCTATAAGCCGTTTCACCATCCAGTTACAGCGCTCGCTCCGACTGCCTTAGTATGGAAAATATATCAATAAAAAAAGCCGCATAATGCGGCTTTTTTTTAAAAATCAATTCAAACTTAATATAGTTCGGTTGAACCGGCTTCGAGACGCTGTTTCCATTCATCACTGTATATTTCTCCATAGACATTAGAATGGACCAGCCGGTAATCGCCGTAACCTTCCCGGTCCTCGAAAACAAACAACTTTCCTTCTTTGAGGGAATGATAATACCAGATAACATAGGGATTACCCAAAACAGGGTTGCTTATGTCCTCTTTTTCCTCCCAGGGGCCATAAGTCATATAAATCCTTCCCCGGTCGGTTTTCCAGCCTTCCTGCTTGCTGTTCTCAACAGAAAAATACTGATTGCTGAAGCGATAACGCTCAATCATTTCCAGGCGGCTTTCTATAACAGCGGTGGAAGTATTTTCATCATGTTCTTTCCAGTATTGGTTGAGGAAAATAAGCTTTCCTTGTTCATTCAAATTATCCAGAGCCTGTTTCTGGGTGGGGGTAAGCAGGTAAGCCACGAGATTCACCTTTTCTTCAAGTGATAAACTATCATAAGGGTCGGTACTGGAAATCCCTCCTGAAGTATAGGAACGACTGGCCAGCGGGGTAAAAATGCGGAAGGGTACCAGGGCGGTGTCGGACTGTTGTGTCTGAAGGTCGGTGACCGTCAACTGAATGGTATAAATTCCCTCCAGCCATCCCTTGATGTCAAACATTTCCGTCACCACCGCCGAGGGACCCGGCTTGTCCTTTTTCCTGGAACCGTAATTCATAAAAACCTGGTTACTGTCGGTTAGAATATGATAGGTTACCTGGTATTGAGAAGGGTCATCGGGTGAATACTGAAGATTATAAATCTCCGCATAAAGATAAACGGCCGTATCGTGGCTGCTCAATATCGAGAGCGGGCAGTTGAGCACCTTAAAACCATTGGTCACCATCAGGGAATTATCAGTGGGCTCGTCACCGACCCAGGTGATATTATAAGCCAAGGTTACTGCGCCTATCGCCAGCTGCTTTTTAACCGGCGGTTCAACCACCAGGCGGTCATAGAAAAATTGACCTTCCTTTTTACTGACAGCATCAATAACTGTAAGGCGGGCGGAGTATACTCCCGGTTTCAGCAGCAACGATAGTTTGTTGAACAGCTTATAGCCGGTAATCGATGCCGATTCCAGACCGGGTATCATAGCAGAAAAATAGGTTTTATTTGAATCAATGACCATCCCCTGGGTATTAAACAGATTTATCTGGGCAAAAATACGGGCGTAATAATTTGTATCGCTGCTGTCGGGTCGGAAGAAGGAAAATTCGTCCCGGTTCAAGGTGAACGGAAATTCAACCAGAACCACCGAGTCGTATTCCGGATTGTTAAAAAAAACACTGCCACCATAAACCGTTAAATTTACGTCGAGCGGCTGAGCCACCCCCGGTTGTATCAGGCCGACCGACAGCATAAACAGAACGGTCAGGCATATTTTCAAAAACATCACCATATCACCTCTTTTTAATAATCAGGACTCTGGTCTAAACCGTCATAAGGAAACTGCAGGCGATACTCCCCGTCTTCATTCAAGTCCAGAAAAGTGAACTTGCGATAAGCGCCGATTTTATAATAATGCCAGATTTGATAAGGCGGCGAAGTCAATGACATCGGCACGTCCTCAATCTCATCAGGCTCCCCATACTTTATCATAATCCGTCCCCGGTCGGTTCGCCAACCTTCGTGTCGAAAAGACTTAAAATGCTGATTAGCGAAATTTACCCGCCGATAAAATTCCACCTGAAATTCATTCCGGGGCGTTTCCGGAGTATTATCGAGAGCCTTCCAGAATTCATTGAAGGCTTTTAGCCTTTCTTCCTCGGATTCGATTTTTTTCATCTTTTCGACCTGACCCGGCTGTGCAATAATAGCCAGTTGTTCGAGGGCGGTGTTGAAATCATGACGCAAAAGACCCCGCAAGGACCATTGAACGGTAAAGGTTTCTTTACGTTCATCCAGTTTTTTGTTGCGGCGGCCGCGCATGTAAACCTCAAGTTCATACTGGTCGGGGGCGAAATCCTCTATTGAAATTTCCCGTAATTGCATCTCAAGGGGACCCTTCAGAATATTGTTTAGAGTATCCCGGTAAACCATCGTACCGTTTTTCTTTCTTATTTTGGTTTCGATATCGACATTTTCCGTGGAATCATCTCCCCTATAAATCTCGAAGTAATAGCGCATCTTAACGTTATCATCACCCCCGAAAGAACGCCCTACCGATGGAATGACCACCAAGTTGCCCTTGTCGAATACCCCCGTCTCCTCTTTTAATGCATCTACCGTCTGGATAAACTCAATATCCGAAAGTTGCGGTGATGACTCGTAATAATTTTTAAGTTTGACGTCAAAATCGGTCGAGTAACTTTTGTCTGAATACCTGTCTCTTACGGTTACAGTAACTTTGTACTTACCGGGAACAAGGTCAAAATTGACTTGGCTGGTGCGAAAATCGGTACGGGAACGGGTTTTTTCCTCATCGGGAACAATTATATTCCTGTTTTTGGTATCCGAGGCTACAACTGCATTATTATTATCATTAACCGTAATCATAATTTCGTATTCGGCGATATAATCAGATCCCTGTGAGCGGTATTCAAAACCATAATTAAAAATCTGGTAGTATATTTCCAGCCGGACTTTACCGGAATCCGGCGATTTAAACCCGGCATGGTCAAGCTGAATGAGGGGTTGAACCGCAGCACGTGAATTATCGAAAAAATTAAACTGCGCCCGGGGACTGAAAACCAGCAAAAAACTTATCAGCAAGCTGGTGCTGAAATATTTCATCATATTACCTGTCATAATATTTATAACAATTTTCCTTTTATTTTGTTGAAATTTATATTGAGGAAATGAAAAGGGCAATTAAAATAATAAGGGTCTAACTCACTCATATCTGAGAGCTTCAATGGGGTCCAGCCGGGAAGCTTTTATCGCCGGATAAACGCCGGAAACCAATCCCACCGAAACAGATACAATAAAACCAACTACTATCCAGAAGACCGGGATATTTATAGGGAAACTCAACAGCTTATTTATCAACATACCCAACAGAACCCCGAACAGCACCCCGATAATACCGCCGGTGGCCGACAGCGACATCGCTTCGGTTAAAAACTGCAGTATTATATTCATTCTCTTAGCCCCGATGGCCTTTCGGACGCCTATCTCCCGGGTTCGTTCCGTTACCGAAACCAGCATGATATTCATGACACCAATGCCGCCCACCATCAAACCGACCGAGGTAATGACAATCATCGCAAGGTAAATGTACTTGGTGATATTACCTATGGTTTCCTTGAACTGCTCCTGGGTACTCAAGGCAAAATTATCTTTTTTGTTAAATGGTACTTTACGATAAATTCGCAAGGCTGTGGTAATTTCCTCTTTGGCCTGCTCAATCTTATCATAGGAAACCGCCCGGGCAATTAAACCCAGTTCTTCTTCCCAGGGGTACATTTTCAAAAAGGTTGACAGGGGAATGATGACCAGTCGGTTTTCGTGTTCGTTGCCGAAATTTGATTTCAGTTTTTCAACAACGCCGACCACGGTAAATTTATATCCGTTGACCCTGATTTCCTTGTCGACCGCTGATTTTCCCTCGAACAGGGCTTCTGCGACATCGGCACCAAGAACGCAATTCATCAGATGAAATTTTTCATCAACTTCGGATAAAAACCGCCCTTCCGCCATATTTCTATCACGCACCCGAACAAAATCCGGCCAGGTACCGAAGATATAGGGGTCACTGAATTTAATATTATTATATTTGACCTCATTGCCCCCCGGTTTGAAATAATAATTCTGCGGTGAAACCCCGTCCACCGACGGACAGTTATCTCTTATAGCCTGCGCCTCGCCGACCGTTATCGGGGGACGGTTCCGTTCTTCCTCGGTTAATTTATCAAAATCGACATCATCTTCATATTTGCTGATTATGATGATATTAGACCCGATCTTATCGATTTCCTCCTCGGCGGCGTCATTCAATCCATCAATAATGGCGGCCATCCCGATTACCGAACTTACTCCCACCATAACTCCCAGAATAGTCAACCCGGCGCGTAATTTATTGGCTCTTATCGAGGCCAGCGCCATCAAGATACTGTCTTTTATTTCAACCATGGTCAACAGCATGGGAACTACTCATAACTTAAGGCTTTAATCGGGTCCAGCCGGGCGGCTTTCATAGCGGGATAAATCCCGAATATCAGACCGATACCGGTGGAGATGCTGATGCCGGAAATAATCGCCAGAGCCGAGGGCGAAATAGTCATGTCTATCATGTTCATCAGACTCCGGGCAATGACAAAGCCCAGCACCACGCCTATCAGGCCGCCGGTCATCGTTAAAATCAGAGATTCGAACAGAAATTGAACCAGAATATGTTTCTGCTTGGCACCCAGCGACTTGCGAATCCCTATTTCCCGCGTTCTTTCGGTTACCGAAACCATCATTATATTCATAACCACAATGCCCCCGACCACCAGTGAAATTGATGATATCCCGATCAATCCCAATCTGAAAACACGGGTTATCTGGTTCAAAAAATCCAGAACCATGTCAGCGGTCAGAATTGTAAAATCATCGGGTTTATCAAACGGTACGTGCCGGTAGGAACGCATGATAACCCTTACCTGGTCCATGGCATCTTGAAGCTTTTCCACCGATTTCGCTTTGATGACGAAACTCATATATCGCCCGCGCCCGGGGCTACCGAATTGTTTGATATAAGTCGAAAAAGGAATATATATAAAATTGTCTTCGTTGTTACCGCCGAATGGGCTGCCTCTTTTTTTGGCCAAGCCGACAACCTTGTAGCTCAAACCATTAATTTTAATATCCCTGCCGAGCGGGTCAAGTCCGGACAGTAAATTTTCTCTGACCATGTCCCCGATAAAAGCCACCCGCTGGCGGTATAATTCCTCTTCGGGAACATAAAACCGACCTTGTTCGACTTCGATATCAACAATATCAATTAAATTGGACCGGGCAGCCCTTATGTTAACATTATTTAAAGCCTGGTTACCGTACTTCACCTTTGCCGTCGTACCCGTGTTAGGCGTTACTTTTTCGCAATCGGGACAACCATCGATAATCAGCTTTTCCATCTCCGGATCCAGGGGTTTGCGTTTTATCATTTCTCGGAATTCTTCTTCAGTGGTAGCTATTCCCATGCGCTGAACGAAAAAGGTGGTCGGACCCAAAGAAGCGAGGTCCGCCTGGACAGCTCCGGCCATTCCTTCCAGGGCGGAGATAATGGTCATCACCGAGGTCACTCCGATCATGATGCCCAGAAAGGTCAGACCGGAGCGAAGTTTATTGCTGATGATGGCATCGGATGCAATTTTCAAAAGTGAACCGGTAATCATTTTTTAATGCACACCGTTACGTTCGGAGTCCAGAATTTTCTGGTCTTCCGCAATTCGACCGTCGAGAATGGAAAGCACTCTCCTGGCGTGACGGGCAACCTCACGTTCATGCGTCACGATAATAATGGTATTACCCTGGCGGTGAAGGTCGTTCAGAAGTCTCATGATTTCTTCGGAGGTTTTACTGTCCAGGTTGCCGGTGGGTTCATCAGCCAGAATCAGGGAAGGATTATTGACCAGAGCCCGGGCAATTGCCACTCGTTGCCTTTGACCACCGGAAAGTTCGTTGGGTTTATGGTTCATCCGGTCTTCCAGCTGTACTTTAGTCAAAGCCTGACGGGCTTTTTCCTGGCGGTCACGGGTAGGCGTGCCATTATAAATCAATGGTAATTCAACATTATGCAACGCCGTGGCACGGGGTAACAGGTTGAAAGTCTGAAATACAAAACCGATTTCCCGGTTACGGATATTGGCCAGTTCATTGTCGTTCATCTGGCTGACTCTCTTGCTATTCAGGAAATACTCACCTTTGGTGGGTGTATCCAGACAGCCAATCAGGTTCATCAAAGTCGATTTACCCGAACCGGATGGTCCCATAATCGCAACATACTCCCCTTTTTCAATCGTAATGGTTACATCCTGGAGAGCATGAACATCTTCCGCACCCATCACATAGGTTTTACACAAACCTCTAGTCTCGATAAGCGCCATGATTAAATTCTTCCTGTTTCTTCAACTTGCTTGATAACTTTAACGCGGTCACCATCTTTAATAGTTCTCAGAATCCGGTAGGGTCCCGAGATGACAGAATCACCGTCATTTATTCCGGATAGAATTTCAATGTCTTTCTGGTCGGCAATACCGGTTTTAACCGGGACAAACTCCGCCAGCCCGTTCCTGATGATATAGACGCCCTTAACGTCTTCCCGTTTAACCTCTTTACCGGTGCTGTCGGCCAGGGTATCTTTTTGCGGAGTCTCTTCATCGGTGACATTTTCCGCGGCCTGAACCTGGCTGACAACTGCCGAACCGGTGCTTTCTTTAGCCTGGCGGGCTCGTTCTAAAGAATCCAGGTCCAGAGAACGCATGACCACAGCACTGAACGGAACAGCGATTATCCCGAACTGCTTGTTGGTGGTTATATCCACATCAGCCGACATCCCGGGGCGAATATTGGCTTTCGTCTCTTTAAGAATAACTTTCACCCGAAAATTGGTTGACTGATCCTGAGAAACACTGCTGGCATAAATTGCCGTGTTGCCGATTTCAACCACTTCACCGGAAAAAACGGAGTCCGGAAAGGCATCAACTGATATTTTCGCCGGTTGATTAAGTTCAATTTTACTTATCTCCGTTTCATCCACCTCGACTTCAACCTCGAATACATTCAGATTGGAGATGGTCATAAGAGTCTTACCCTGTGTAAATGAGGTTTGGGCGGCCGCAATCTCGCCGACTTCACAATCAAGATAGGTAATAATACCGGACATGGGAGCTCTTATCTTGGTTTTACTCAGATAATCGAGCTGTTTTTCGTAGCGGGATTCAAGCTGTCTGGCCTGGGCAATCATGGCTTCGTACGCAGCCTTAGCATTAAGGTATGCGTAGCTGGCATTTTTAAACTGTGTTTCCGAAGTCAGGTTGTTTTTATACAATTGTTCCTGACGTTCAAATTCTTCCCGGGACTGGTCCAGAGTGGATTTGGCACCTTCAAGGCGGGCGTTGATTTCATTGACTGCATAATGGGCCTGCTCGGCATCGGAAGCCAGCTGAACAGTGTCGAGCATCACCAGGAGATCACCGGCCCTGACAATGTCGCCTTCCTTAACCAGGAGCTTTATGATTTCACCGTTAACCTCGGAAGTAATATTGACTTTGGTTTGGGGTTGAATTCGACCCGAGGCCGAGACAATCTCGGTCATGTCCTTTTTACCCGCTTTGATAACATTGACATCGATAGCTTTCTCGTTACTGGTCGCCAGATTGGCGACTATAAGAATAATTACTACGACTACGACGGCGCCGATTATCAAAATTTTCTTCTTCTTCATCGGAATAACCTTTATTTATGTTACATTTTTCCCATAGCATTTTCGAGTTCGGCTATCGCCAGATTCAAATCAAAATCTGCCCGGATTAAAGAAACCTGGGCTTCTTTCAAAGAAACCTGAGCGTCGAGAAGTTCCAGAATAGCCGCCGCTCCCAGATTATATTTCTCCTGGGTTATCTTCAAATCTTCCTGGGCGGCTTCCACATTCTCCTCGGAAACCTTCTTTTGCTCCTTAAGCTGCTGGATATTCAAATAGGCTTTTTTAATGGCGCTGACGGCAGCATTGCGTTCATCGGCCAGCTGGGCTTTCTGATTGTTCAGGTAAACCTTGGCCTGGGCAACCTGACGCTCTCTTAAAAAGCCGTCAAAAATCGTATAAGAGACACTCAGACCATAATTCCGGGTATGCCGGGAATAATCATAGGTAACCGTGTCACCAAGAGTGCCGCTGAAAATACTGTACGAACCATAGGCGGAAAGAGTGGGCAAGTAATTGGCCTTAGCTGCTCGGTAGCTATGTTTATACGAATCGACATCTTTTTGCATCGCCAGAAGTGACGGTTTATGAGTTAATCCGAATTCGATCGCTTCCTCAAGAGTGCCGGTAAATTCCCGTGTAGCGTAGCTGGTGGAAAATTTGTAATCTTTACTCGGGTCCAGTCCGATGGCGTAAGCCAGATTGGCTTTGGAATTGGTCACGGCATTTCTGGCGGCTAAAAGAGACAGCTGGTCGTTGCCGTATTGCACCTTTTGCTTGAGCACGTCGGAACGTGATACGGAACCCAAATCATACTTGGACTGGGTTAACTTGAGCTGCTCTTCAGCCCTCTTGACAGCCTCTTCCTGAACCGCCAGATTCTCCACATTGGCCAGCAAAGCGTAATAATACATTTTTACCGAATAAATCAAATCCTGTTCGGAAGCTATGACATTAAGCTGGGCGCTGGCTTTACTGGCTGAAGCCGAAGCGTAATCAAACCAGCTGGATACATTGATTAAATCCATTGAACCAGAAAAACGTAAGGTCTTGCTGGTTCCCAGATCCAAATCGTCATATTCAAGTTCTTTTACTTCTGTATCCAGTACGTTGTATCGTATCACCTTTAAACTGTCGGAACCAATTACCTCCCAATCGATATAAGGTTCCTGATAAACAAGCTCGACATCCTGTTTCCGGTGGGTTTGCTTGCCCTTGCTGTAATCGTATCCGGCGTTGAGACGGGGTAAAAAAGCCCCCAGGGCATTCAAACGGGCATACTTCGCCACTGTCGCCTGACCATGGGCGGCGATTATCGAAGCCCGGTTCTGTAAAGCCAGGTCAATACAATCATCCAGGGTCAATTCATCCTGCGCCTTCAGAGGGTTACCGTAAAGACCAATGAATAGAAGTAACAGTACCCATATCCGTTTCATAAACCTCATCGATTATTTCTCCTTATATCTCCATTAAAACAAACTGCCTATTGCTGTTAAAAGTACATGCAACACCGATAACAAGCCTACCGATAAGACCGACAACCAGTATCCTTTGTTGCGTACAAATCCATAAACCGCCGACAGGCCAATACCCACCACGATTATTTCCCAGATGTTAAACAGGTCAATTTTGGATAAGGCGACAAAAGGTAAACTCTGAAATCCCTTATCAATCGCCAGAAAGCCCAGTGAAAAGGGTGCCATCATCTGCCCTTTCATATATATAAAGAGCGCTGTCAGAATGCTCCCGGCTTCAAATAAAAACTGCCCGTAAAGCATAACCGATAAAACCTGTTTGAAGCGGGCTTTGCCGGCCATAATAAAATTTCCGAAAAAAACAGCCAGCAGGGCGGCTACCAGAGGTATCAGCATACTGAAAATAACACCTCCTACAAAAGTGGAGATGCGCATAAAATTTATAGCGTTTTCGGGCAGTTGCTGTCCTTGAAGACGTTCCTGCAACTGGGGCGATTCGATTTGCATTTTGAGCATGGCATCCATCATCAAATACATGGAAATCATTGCCAATATTAATATCGCAATATAGGGAATGAGAATTTTAGGATGGTTTTTTAAATTTTCGAAAAACTGTGCCGGTTTATAAAAAACCTCGAACAAACCTCTAATCGACAGCCCCTTGTCGGCATCGGAAGAAATTGCTGCCGCAGGCGTCACTTGTGGATTGTTTATATTTTCCAACACATTCTCCTTTAATTGTCTTTAGACGTTAATTTTGTTTAAAAGTTTCAATTAGTGACAAATGTATTTTTTTAATGGAAATACTTATCATATGTTAAAATATTCAAACAAAAAAAAACGGGCAATTGAAAAAAGCCCGTTTTCAAATAAATTAATATTTTACACCTTTATCTGAACAAAGCGGCTCCGACAACCAGAGATACGATAGCCATAAGCTTAATAAGAATATTCATCGAGGGGCCGGAAGTATCTTTGAAGGGATCACCCACCGTATCGCCGACCACCGCTGCTTTATGAGCGGGGGAACCTTTACCTCCCAGAGCCCCGGCTTCGATGTACTTTTTGGCGTTATCCCAGGCGCCGCCGGCATTAGCCATCATCAGCGCCAACATAACACCGGACATGGTCGAACCGGCCAGCATACCACCCAGAGCTTCCTTACCGAGCAGATAACCGATGATTATGGGGGCAAAAACCGCGGTCAGGCCGGGAGCCACCATTTGCAACAGAGCGCCGCGGGTGGCAATATCCACACAACGGCCGGTATCCGGTTTAGCATTACCTTCCATAAGCCCCTTGATTTCGCGGAATTGACGGCGCACTTCCTCGACCATTTTCGAGGCGGCTTTACCGACTGCCGTCATAGTCAATGCGGCTATGAAAAACGGCAGCACCCCGCCAATGAAGAAGCCCATAACCACCTTTACATCCAGAATATTGATACTTTCCATACCCACGGCTGTGGAATAAGCGGAGAAAAGAGCCAGCGCGGTCAAAGCCGCCGAGCCAATAGCAAAACCCTTACCGATAGCCGCGGTAGTATTGCCCAGTGAATCGAGCCGGTCGGTTATTTTACGAACCTCAGGCCCAAGACCGGACATTTCGGAAATGCCCCCGGCATTGTCGGCAATCGGACCATAAGCATCAACCGACATAGTCACCCCGATAGTCGCCAGCATCCCGACCCCGGCGATACCGATACCGTATAGGCCCGCGAAACTGTAACCGGTATAAATTGCAATACAGATAACGATAATAGGTAACAGAACTGATTCCATGCCTACCGCCAGACCATTGATAATATTGGTGGCGGCACCGGTTTCAGAAGATTTGGCTATGCGCCTGATAGGTGATCCCGCGGTGTAAAATTCAGTCAGCAAACCCAGAGCAATTCCAGCCAGATTGCCGGCTAAAATAGCCCAGAAGATTTTCTGGTCGAGTCCCATTTTATCTATAATGAAATAAGCGGCAATCAGCATGATAACCGCACCGACATAAGTTACCAATCTCAAGGTAGCTGCGGGGTTCATCTTAGAGAAAATATGGACGGAAAGAACACCCAGGGTAGAGGCTATCGCCCCGAAAGCCACGATAAGCAGCGGCAGTTGCATATGAGCGATTCTTAATGAATCGCTGATAGCCGAGGAGGTCGCTCCAATAGCTATAGTAGCAATTACCGAACCGACATAAGACTCAAAGAGGTCGGCGCCCATCCCGGCCGTATCGCCGACATTATCACCTACATTATCAGCAATAACCGCCGGATTACGCGGGTCATCTTCGGGTATCCCGGCTTCCAACTTACCCACCAGGTCAGCCCCGACATCAGCCGCCTTGGTATAAATACCGCCGCCGACACGGGCAAACAGAGCGATTGATGAAGCTCCCATGGCAAAGCCGTTGATTATACTTGATGTTGCGGGATCACTTCCAAAGATGTAAAAAACAATCCCCACCCCGATCAAACCCAGGGAGGCTATCGTCATACCCATTACCGCCCCACCAGTAAAGGCAATCGAAAGAGCCGCCGGTTGGCCTTTATCCTTAGCTGCGGCACAGGTACGAACGTTAGCCTGAGTGGCGGCTTTCATCCCTATAAAACCAGCCAACATCGAACAACAAGCACCACCCAGAAAAGTCAACGCTGTTTGTAACTGAATCCGCCAGGCCAGAAGTGCAAAAACAACTATTATAAAAATAACCAGGATGGAATATTCCCGTTTCAGAAAGACCATGGCACCATCATGAATAACACCGGATATCTCCTGCATTACCATGGTACCGGCATTCCTACTCCGGATCCATATGTAGAGTATTATAGCAAATAATAACCCTACCAGACCGATTAGAGCAGCGAATAAACCCAGATTCATTAATTAAATCTCCCATTAAGACTATAAAATTTAATCAGTTATGTCTCACCTCTGTAAAAATTAAAAAAAATAATATATTGCCCCTAAAATAGTTAGGCAAGTTATTTTTTTCACTAATAATTCAAAATTATTAATGTTGTTACAAGATGATAGATAAGGATGTTGATTTTAATATGTAAAAATATACATAAATATGAATTAAGTGGTTATCCTTCATCGCCTTAATCAGTTTTCTATCAAGGCAGGTTGTGTTCTAACTTGAAAAATCTTGTTTAATCGACCGGCAAGTTCCAGGGCTTGTTTCAATAGTATCGTCTCTGAATTTTCAAAGCTTTCAACAGTTCGCCCTTTTGAAGAATTAAAAATCGAGAAAACTATGATTTCACCTTCGGCTTTCAGATAAACCATAAAAGGCAGATTGCCCAGTTCACGCCACACTTGGCCGGAAAAGGTTTTTTCAAGAATTTTCGGATTCTTTGCCGCTAAGAAGTACTTTTTATTAAATTCAGGATTATTATCAAGGACAACAGGTTCAAAATCACCCGATTTTAAAGTCAGACGGACCATTTTTTGAATAAAACCGGACCATCTACCGGTTACCGGGAGACCGGGAGCCATACGAAAAGACGGCAGGTTCAATCCTTTTCTTACCAGAATAAAATTGTGCTGATTATTATTGGCCTTCGAACCAGTCGTTATAATGCAGTCAATCAACCGGTAGGTACCGCAATCGCGGCTGTAAATTCTTGAAAAACCATATCGTTCGTCATTATTTTTAACGAGATTGCGAATTCGTTCAGCTAATTCATTATCAAGGGTCAAGACCGGATAAAAACCGAAATTCTGACGAACCTTCCGATAAACCTCTTCCCGTCGCCGGAGGGAACGAATAACACGGGTAACTAAAAAAAAGCTAACAAATAATATAAGTATAGCTATTAATGTTTCCATTAAACATCCCCGGATTGATGATAAATATCAACAAGTTACTTATTTATCGGCATTTACAAAAGAGCTTTAAGCCCGAACCATGTCTTTGGCATAAAAAAATATAGAAATTAAACAGTATGGTCTTGTTCCCGGGTCAGGCTGGCGACCGGACGAGTGTAAAATATTTAGGAAAGTTTAACTTTTCCTGGCATGTTTGTCTTCGAGGGTTTCGATATATTTTTCAGCGGCTACCGCAGCTGTAGTGCCGTCACCCACCGCATTAGTGACCTGGCGAACCAGTTGTGAACGAACATCGCCGCAGGCAAATATTCCCTTTATGGATGTTTCCATGTGACTATCGGTAACAATATATCCGCCCTGGTCAAGCTTGATATCTTCCTTTATCATCCAGGTATTGGGCTTGAAACCGACGAAAATAAAAATCGCCCCGACACTGAGATCCGATTTCTCCCCGGTCTTGACATTTTTCAAAGCGAGGTGAGTGACTTTATTTTTGTTGCCGTTGATGGCTTCCACCACCGTATCCCAGATAAACTCAACCTTGGGATTATCCATAGCTCTTTGCTGGATGATTTTTTGCGCTCGGAGTTTATCCCGACGGTGGATAATATATATTTTAGACCCGAATTTGGTCAGGAAAGTCCCTTCCTCAACGGCGGCATCCCCCCCGCCCACCACTGCAATTACCTGGTCCTTGAAGAAAGCACCATCGCAGATGGCACAATAGGAAACGCCTTTTCCGCTATACTCCTTTTCACCGGGAATATTAAGTTTTACCGGAGAACCGCCGGTGGAAAGGATTATGGCTTTTCCCCGATAGATATTGCCCGAAGCACATCTGGCCACCCGCTCTTCACCCTCACAAAAGACTTCCACGACCTCTTCCATGGCAATTTCAAGGCCGAATTTTCGGGCATGATTGGCGAATTTCATCCCCAGTTCGGCTCCTTCGATATGCTCAAATCCAGGATAGTCTTCAACCTCGCCGGTAATAGCAATTTGACCGCCGGGAAGGTACTTTTCCAGAGCTACGACTTTACGTTGTGCCCGAGCGGCATAAAGACCGGCGCAGAGACCCCCTGGGCCGGCGCCGACAATCACGATATCATAGTGCTTTTCTTCAGCCATTATTTTTCTCCTTGAGTATAACCACCTTTGCGATTCAATCGGTAAAACCAAAAAGAATATTTTACCAGTCGATTCCCTTTTGGGCCAGAATGCCTTTCTGATAAGGATGTTTTATTTCCTTCATCTCCGTAACTAGATCCGCTTTCGCGACAAGCCAATCCGAGGCGTTGCGGCCGGTTATGACCAGGTACTGGTCAGGTTTGCGAGCTTCGACAATCTGTTGTAACTCCTCTTCAGTTACCAAACCAAGGTCGCAGGCTACATTAAGCTCATCAAGAACCACCAACTGGTATTGCCCCGATTTTATTTTCTCCAATGCCAGCTTTACGCCGTTTTGAGCAGCTCGGCGATGTTCTTCGAAAGACTTGTTATCATCGATAATCCCTACAAAACCTTCGCCAATTACATTAAGTTCTACATTGGGTATAAGCCTTTTAATCCCTTCCAGTTCACCATATTTCCAACTGCCTTTAATAAACTGGATTATACATATCCGCCAGTCATAACCAACCGCCCGAACGCACATACCCAGAGAAGCGGTAGTTTTACCTTTACCGTTACCGGTATATACAATCAAAAGCCCGACTTTTTTATCTTCAGCCATTATACACCTCAAAAAGATAATGCAATGTACTGTCTTAGCCTTAAAAGGAAAAGCTTTTTTTACAATTGGGCAATTTTTCCCCGGCCCTAATTTTGTGAAAAAAATAACAAAATTCTTGCTTTTAAGGTCTATTTTATGTATATTGCACCGAAATAAATAAGACATATTTTATCTTTTTATATGGTTGTCAGTTGGCTGTTCATGGACATCAAAAACTTAGCTCATAAGGAAGATTACCATGCAATTTACTAAGGCCGAAGAATACGGTATTTTCGGAGTTTTATATCTGGCGGAAAAAGACCGTTCTTCTGTAACCCCCCTTTCGGAAATTTCCCGGGCTCAGAAAATACCGGAGAAGTTTTTGGCCAAGATTTTCCAATCTTTGTCTAAGTCTGGGATAATCCGTTCGCACCGTGGTGTTCGCGGTGGTTTCACACTGGCAAAAGACCCTTCGGAAATAAGTATAAAAGAAATTCTGGAGACAATTCAGGGCCCCTATCATTTCATTAAATGTCTCAATGACTTCAAATCTTGCACAATGAATAGAATTGAATTTTGCCCCTTAAGGGAAATCCTCCTGATTGCCGAAAAACGACTGGTATCGGTCTTCGAAGAATATACCCTTTCCGATTTAATCAAATGGAATAAATCAAAAACCGCAGCCAGCTAAAATCCAATCCCATTTCATGATTGTGTTTGCATTTTTTATTTAATTGTATATTTTCTCGGTTTTAGGAGAAGTATTGAAGTGTCTGTCAAATCCGACCGCTGGATATCTGAAATGGCTAAAAATCATGCCATGATTGAACCCTTCTCGGAAACGCAGATCCGCAGAGGTATCAGTTATGGTTTATCTTCTTACGGTTATGATATCAGTCTTGCCGATGAGTTTAAAGTTTTCGACCCTTCAAAGGTGGCGGAAATTGACCCTAAAAATCACCGTGAAGAGCATTTTATCGATGTCATAGCGGCTTCCATCCTCATACCGGCTAATTCATATATCCTGGCGCGTTCACAGGAGTACTTCAAAATACCCCGTGATGTCATAACTTTATGTCAGGGGAAGTCAACCTATGCCCGTTCCGGGGTTATTGTCAATGTTACCCCCTTTGAACCGGAATGGGAGGGTTTTGCCACCATTTCACTGGCTAACACGGCTCCCCGTCCGGTTCGGGTTTACGCCGGCGAAGGTATCGCCCAGCTCATTTTTTTAGAGGCGACCGAATTATGTCTGGTTTCGTATAAAGATAAAAAAGGAAAATACCAGAGCCAGCAAGCGATAACATTATCAAGATCTGATGAAGAAAAACGATAATTAGAATATATTTATTTTTTTATAATTTAGGAGTCTGATCATGTCACAAGCTCTACCCAAAATAGATGCTGTCAAAACCAAAGAGAAAAAACGCCGCATGGTAACCATCGATGGCAACACCGCCGCGGCTTATGTAGCCCATGCCACCAATGAAGTAATTGCTATTTATCCGATTACGCCGTCATCAAATATGGGCGAGATAGCGGATGCCAAATCAGCCGCCAATGAACGAAATATCTGGGGTTCTATCCCCATAGTGGTGGAGATGCAATCCGAAGCCGGCGCCGCCGGAGCGGTTCATGGCGCGCTGACAACCGGAGCTCTGACAACTACTTTCACGGCTTCCCAGGGTTTGTTGTTAATGATACCCAACATGTTCAAAATCGCCGGCGAGATGACTCCAACCGTATTTCATGTTTCCGCCCGGGCGGTTGCCACCCACGCGCTATCAATCTTCGGCGACCATTCGGACATCATGGCGGTTCGCTCGACCGGGTTCGGAATCTTGGTTTCCGGTTCCATCCAGGAAATAATGGACCTTGCATTAATCGCCCAGGCTTCGGCTCTGGCCAGCCGGGTTCCCCTGGTGCATGCTTTCGACGGTTTCCGTTCTTCACACGAGGTCCAGAAAGTCGAAGAAATTTCATTCGACGATATGCGCGCCCTGATAGATAATGAACACGTGAACAAACATCGGCAACGGGCGCTTTCACCCGACCGTCCGACCATTAAAGGTACCTCACAGAACCCGGATGTTTTCTTCCAGGGACGTGAAACAGTCAATAAATATTACCTGGCCGCTCCCAAGCACGTGCAGGATATGATGGATAAATTCGCCAAAATCGTCGGGCGTGAATATCATCTATTCGATTATTTTGGTCACCCTGAAGCTGACCGCGTGGTCATTATCATGGGTACCGGTGCCGAAGTAGTTCATGAAACGGTTGATTATCTGGTATCCCGGGGAGAAAAAGTCGGTGTGGTAAAAGTACGCCTTTACCGACCCTTTTCGGTTGAAGCCCTGATGAAAGTCCTCCCAGCAACAATCCGGCGTATTGCTGTTATGGACCGTACCAAAGAACCCGGCGCCATTGGCGAACCGCTTTATACCGATGTTCAGACGGCTGTGAACGAGGCTTTGGACCGGTCAATAGCACCCTTCAAAGAACGCCCGCTGATTATCGGCGGTCGCTATGGTCTTGGCTCGGGAGAATTCAACCCGCCCATGGCAAAAGCCATCTATGACAACCTTAAAGCCCCAACTCCCAAAAATCATTTCACCTGCGGCATTATTGATGATGTCACCATGACATCTCTGGAACCGGATAATTCCCTGAGCCTCGAAGGTGAAAATTTCCGCGGTCTTTTTTATGGTCTGGGAGCCGATGGCACGGTGGGTGCCAATAAAAACTCCATTAAAATCATCGGTGAGAACACCGACAATTACGCTCAGGGTTATTTCGTTTATGATTCCAAAAAAGCCGGAGCCGTGACAATATCCCACGTTCGCTTCGGTAAAGAATTAATTCGCAAACCATACCTGATTAAATCCGCTCAGTTTGTTGCCTGCCACAATTTCTCTTTCCTGGAAAAATACGATATGCTTAATCATCTGGTAGAAGGCGGAACTTTTCTTTTAAACGCACCCTATAACAAAAACGAAATATGGGATAAGATACCTCGCGAAATCCAGCAACAGATAATTGATAAAAAAGCCAAATTTTACATTATCGATGCCATCTCGCTGGCTAAGGAACTCGGACTGGGCGCCCGCATCAACATGATAATGCAAACAGCCTTTTTCCTTATCTCCAATATCCTGCCCCGCGATAGAGCCATTGAGGCCATCAAGGATGCCATTAAAAAGACTTACGGTGACAAAGGA
>CAZUAS010000017.1:32239-34448 GCA_964618515.1 uncultured Ignavibacteriales bacterium
GTGAAAATGAATTATGCTGCTGTCGACGGAGCCTTGAATGCCCTCGAAGAAGTCGAGTATCCTCAGAAAGTCACCAGTTCTCTGACTCGACCCCCTATAGTTCCTGATTACGCTCCGGAGTTTGTTAAAAAAGTTACCGCCGAAATAATCGCCGGTCGCGGTGATGCTATTCCGGTGTCAGCTTTCCCCGATGATGGTACCTATATGACCGGCACGACACAATACGAGAAGCGCAATATTGCCGTCGATATTCCCGTCTGGGAACCGCAACTGTGCAGCCAGTGTAATATATGCTCCATCGTTTGTCCGCATGCTGCGATACGTCCCAAGGTTTACGACAAGAGGTACCTTGAGAAGGCGCCTGCCGGCTTCAAGTACACAGAAGCCAAAACCAAACAGTTCGAAGGAAAATATTATACTCTTCAAGTCGCCCCGGAAGACTGCACCGGTTGTGAGGTGTGCGTAAATGCCTGCCCTATTTTCGAGAAAGATGCCGAGGGCAACAAAACCAACTTCAAAGCCATAAATATGTCACCTCAGATACCTCTCAGGGAAAAAGAAAGAGAAAACTGGAATTATTTCTTGAACGTAATTCCGGAAACGGAACCGTCGCTATTCAAACTGGAAAGCATTAAAGGTTCGCAGTTTGTCCGCCCATTGTTCGAATTCTCCGGAGCCTGCGCGGGATGCGGTGAAACACCTTACATTAAACTGATGACCCAGTTGTTCGGTGACCGGGCTATCTGCGGTAATGCCACTGGTTGCAGCTCCATCTACGGCGGCAACCTGCCCACCACGCCGTATACAAAGAGAGCCGATGGTCGCGGACCGGCCTGGTCAAATTCATTGTTCGAAGATGCGGCTGAATTCGCTTTCGGAATGCGCCTTACCGCTGACAAACTCAGGGAATACGCCCTTGAACTGGTGCAGGAACTGGTTCCTGAAATGTACGAAGAAATATCCCGTGCCGACCAGAGCAATCAGGAAGGTATTGAAAAACAGCGGGAACGGGTAGCTGTTTTGATGAAAAAACTGGACAGCATGAACGGCGGTGACCGCGTTAGAGCCCTTAAGAACGTGGCTGATTACCTTACCGAAAAATCAATCTGGGCTATCGGCGGCGACGGCTGGGCTTATGATATCGGTTACGGCGGTCTTGACCATGTCATGGCTTCCGGAATGAATGTAAATGTCCTGGTTCTGGATACCGAGGTTTACTCCAATACCGGCGGTCAGATGTCCAAAGCCACTCCACGGGCTTCAACTGCTCAATTTGCTGCGGCCGGGAAACCCCGCCCCAAAAAAGAACTGGGTCTGATGTTGACAAATTATGGCAATGTCTATGTCGCCCAAGTCGCCATGGGTGCTAATACCAGCCAGACCGTCAGAGCTTTTGTCGAGGCGGAACGTTACAAGGGACCCTCTATCATAATCGCCTATTGTCATTGTATTGCTCATGGTATTAATATGTCACATGGCCTTGATCAGGAAGAACTGGCGGTAAAATCCGGTCACTGGATGCTCTACCGCTATAACCCCGATTTAATCGCCCAAGGTAAAAACCCCATGCAACTGGACAGTAAAGAACCCTCGATACCTTTCAGAGATTATGCTTATACTGAAACCCGTTTCAGGACACTCCTGTCCAAAGACCCGGAAAGAGCTAAAATGCTTCTTGAACTGGGACAGCAGGATTGCGACCGGCGGTGGAATTTCTTCAAGCAACTGGCGGAGATGGACTATTCCAAATTTGCCCAATAATAAACATTTTTATATTTTAGATGGGCGGGTTTGTGCAAACCCGCCTTTTTTTATTTGTCCTACAATTCCTGTCCTTTTAATCAAGAAAAGGACTCTTTTTTCCGATAAAATATGATAACTAAAAAATTATTAGAAAACGGAGGAAAAATGAGTCTCAAAAAATTTTTAGTGGCTTTGATTTTACTAATTATGGTAAGCCCGGTCCTGCAAGCACAAAATACTGAACAGGAATTAGTAAACAAATTTTTCGAGAAAAATAAAACCAAGCATACCTATAAAACCGCCTGGTTGTCCATACATTTTTCGATGAACCGTATAAATCGTAATAATCAGTACAACAGTTTTGCCACCCATACTTCTGAACAATTGACCAACAGCGAGCTGAACTGGCTCAATATCGCTCCAGCTTTCGGTATCAACTTTGGTATGCTTTTCAAGGAAAGATTTG
>CAZUAS010000017.1:34458-37529 GCA_964618515.1 uncultured Ignavibacteriales bacterium
AAAAAGTTAGAACATCTTAAGGGATTGGCATTAAGAGCCGGTGGTTCCATAGGTTATTATATGGTCAACTGGGACCTCTGGCCTGAATATCAAAATCTGAACCTGGCTACCGGTGAACCGACCACCACGGAAAACACCACCTTCAAAGGTACCGCCCCCGGCTTTAAAGTAACGATGGGTGCCGATTATCCCATCAATATCTTTAATCTGGTGATTGGGGCTGACCTGAGTTATTTATACCTGAACTTTACCAACGTTGCCTGGTATAACAATTCAGACGAAGAAATAATTGTCACTTATACCGGCACCCCTGAAGGTCGGGTGGACTTGAATCTGTCCGGTTTCATCGGGAAAATAGAGTTAAAACGGTTCTTCAGCTGGTAATTAGAGTTGACAGACAGATTACAGGACGTATTTTAGTCAGGTAAAAGCTTGCTTGAAATAGATAGGAGAGACTGCATTGCATAGGAAACTCACCCTGACCTTGATTTATTCAGCCTTCTGGGCGTTTTTGACAGGTCTGTCTGCCGTTGTTACAGCGGCGGATAAATTACCCCCTGAAAAAGCCGGTACTATCGGTAAACCCGAAGGTAAAATCGCTTTTATCCGGGATAAAAACATCTGGTATATGAATGCCGACGGCACCAACCAGACCATGGTTACGGAAGTAACCAACGCCGATGGTCGGCTTACCTGGGCTACCGACAACAAACGGATAATGTTTACCAGAAAAGGCACATTTGATATTCAGGCGCCTGACATGATGGGCGGACACCACAAGATATATGATTTGTTTATAGCTTATCTTGATTCGGCAGCCAACGGCAATACCATGTTCTGGCGACGGGTTACCGATGATTTGGGAAGTCGCGACCCCGACTGGTTACCCGAAAGCGACCTGGTCGTTTTCACCAAGGATGTAAATGCTATTTACGCTTCTTCATCCATGCCCAAATACGCCATCTGCACCATGAAAGCCGACGGTACCAATACGCAAATTCTCCGTAAAAACTTCCTGGATGCCGAATATGAAGTAGACAGTAAAAAATTCATTACTTCACCTTCTATGAACACTAAAGGCGACCTGGCGATTGTTTATTTCGAAAACCTGCAACCCCTCGGTATGGCGGTCATACCGAGCCAGAGCATTAATATTTCTCTTGACTCAATAAGAATCCTGGCGGATAAAAACCGAAAAGGCTTCTCCCCGGCCTGGTCTCCCGATGGTCAATGGCTTGCCTATGTTATCAACGATATCAATTCCAACGCTCTTTATATTACCACTCCCGACCAGAAGGAAAATTACCTGGTCTTTCAGCCGCCGGTCGGTACTTATATCTATACTATTGCTCCTTCATTTTCGCCCGATTCAAAATGGCTGACCTTTGCCACCACCGATGGCTCAATCTGGATTGTTGATATAACCGGCAACAACGCCAAGAGATTATCCGGCCCCGGCCTGGACAAGTCCCCGGCCTGGTCAAAAGCCGAAAAAAAATAGTGATTTACCAATATCAAAAAAGCCGGATTGAAAATCCGGCTTTTTTTATTGCCCTAAATATATGTCAGGGTTTTTTCCAGTTTTCAAGAAGGCTTGTTAACAATCTCAATCCATAACCGGTTACGCCCGCCGGCAAGTAGGGACGCCCTTTGGGTTCCATATCCATGTAAGCGATATCGATGTGCGCCCAGGGCCAGTTGCCCGTGAAATTTTCCAGGAAAGCCGATGCGGCAATCGTACCGGCTGTCTTACCGGCGGAATTTACCAGGTCAGCCAGATTTGATTTCATCATTTCCCGGTGACCGTCCCAGATGGGCAACTCCCAGACTTTTTCCGCTGTATTCTCGGATGCGGATTTAATCTGGTCCAGTAATCGTTTATTATTACCAAGAATCGGCGCTCCTTCATACCCCAGGACATATAAAGCCGCCCCCGTTAAAGTAGCGATATCGATTACCGCCTGAGGTTTAAAAGTATCAGCGTAATCAAGGGCATCGGCCAGAATCAGCCGGCCTTCGGCATCGGTATTAATTACCTCAACGGTCAGCCCCTTCCGGGTTGTAATAATATCGCCCGGTTTGGTCGCCGTAGACGAAGGCAGGTTCTCCGCCAGGGGCATCAGGGCTACCAGATTGCGAGGTAACCTGAGCCGGGCGGCAGTTATAATGGTCGCCAGCACCACCGCCGAACCGGCCATATCATTCTTCATTTCGTGCATATTCAGAGCCGGTTTTAAAGAAATGCCGCCGGCATCGAATGTAATACCCTTCCCGACCAGGACAATCGGATTCTGACTATCGGTTCTTCCTTTGTAGCTTAAAACAATAAAACGCGGTTTTTCTTTCGACCCTTTTCCGACAGCTATCAAGGCTCCCATTTTCTCGCGGGCAATAGCTTTTTCATCGAGTACCCGGCAATTAATCCTGTATTTACGAGCCAGTTCCATAGCTTTTTGAGCATACTTTTCCGGAGTCAGGAAGTTAGCCGGAGTGTAGCCCAGTTGCCGCACCAGAAGTTGACCTTCGGCAATGACTTCCCCTTTTTTTACCGCCTTTTCAAGCTGACCAAGCTCCTTTTTGTGGCTGACGATAAAAGTAATTTCTTCCACTTTACCATTATTTTTTTGAGCTTCACCGGTTTTAAAATCGAGCATTTTATAAGAACCCAGGAAGTACCCTTCCACCGCCGCTTGATAAAACGACGGTTTTTCATAACCTTTAAAACATAGCGCTATTTTTTTGGAATTTTTTATCGCTTTATCCCTTGAAATGGTACCGGTAACTCGCCTGAAACAATCAGCCACTATTTTCTTTTTATCGCCCAGGCCAACCAAAATAAGGCGTTCGGCCTTAAAACCGGCTGGTTTGTAAACAACCACTGTTTCACTTTCGTTGCCGTTGAAATCACCGGCTTTTACCAGAGATGAAACCGCCCCTCCGGAGAGACGGTCAATTTTTTCTAATACTCTGTCGCTGGTCTTTTCCAGCAACGGAACAAAAACAACGACCGTATCGACCGCTATATTTTGTATTTCATCGATGGTATATCTATATTTCATTTTTTCTCCTTG
>CAZUAS010000018.1:0-28326 GCA_964618515.1 uncultured Ignavibacteriales bacterium
CCCCCACCCTATCCTACACTCTTTCCCTACACGACGCTCTTCCGATCTTTATAGATGACGACTGGCACATCAGTCAGTACCCGCTCTTGCCGGGTCATGAAATTATCGGTCATATCGTGGCTGTCGGGGAAAGGGTCAAGCACCTTCATATCGGTCAGCGGGTAGGAGTCGGCTGGCAGCGAAGCGCCTGTTTAAAATGCGAGCAATGTCTTGCCGGCGACGACAACCTCTGTGCCGAAAGTCATGCCACCTGTGTCGGTCATTATGGTGGTTTTGCCGAAAGCATAAGAACCGACAGCCGTTTTGTTTTTGCCATTCCGGACCGTCTGTCCTCGGAAAACGCCGCTCCTTTACTCTGTGCCGGAATAACTGTTTATTCACCCTTAAAGCATTTCCATGTCCGGCCCTCGATGAAAGCAGGTATTATCGGTATCGGC
The DNA here is from genome assembly GCA_964618515.1 of uncultured Ignavibacteriales bacterium. Taxonomy (GTDB): domain Bacteria; phylum Zixibacteria; class MSB-5A5; order GN15; family FEB-12; genus JAFGNW01. Next base: position 438 of record CAZUAS010000018.1, read on the forward strand.
GGGTTGGGGCATCTGGCACTTCAATTTGCCCGGGCTTTTGGATGCGAAGTTACCGCTTTCTCCACCAGTCCCGATAAAGAAACCGAAGCTAAAAGTTTCGGAGCGCATCATTTTATCAACAGTCGGGAGCCGTTACAAATGCAAACGGCGACAGGCAAAATGGATTTTATTCTCTCCACTGTTTTTGCCGACCTTGACTGGATCAAATATATGAACCTTCTAAAACCCCGGGGCAATCTCTGTTTTGTCGGGGCCGCGGCCAGTCCGGTTCAAATCCCGGTTTTCTCCCTGATAACAGGCCAAAAAAGCATAAGCGGCAGTCCCATCGGCAGCCGCTCGGTCATGAACGAGATGCTGGAATTCGCCGCCCGGCACAATATCAAGGCTAAAACGGAAGTTCTTCCGATGGCCGAGGTTAACCGGGCTATACAAAAGGTAAGGGATAACAGGGCGCGTTATCGCATGGTCCTGGTCAACTGAGTCCCAGCTCTTTTAAAAGCACCGTCATGGCTTCCGTCGCTTTAGCTTCGAGAAAGATATCGGTTATCTGGTACGTATAATTCGACGGTTTAATATTCATTTCGATAATTATGGCGTCGTTCTGCTTGGCCATAGGAGGAATAAACGAAGCCGGCATGACTTCGCCGGTGGTACCAATTAAAATAAAGACGTCGGATTCCTGGGTCTCCTGTACCGCCCGGCGGTGAGCCAGTTCGGGAATGGGTTCGCCGAAAAAGACAAAATCCGGTTTCAGCAGTCCGCCGCAGAAACGACAGGTGGGCGGTAAATGGTCCAGGCTGATTTGTGAAACATGGTTACGGCTGTGACAGTTAAGACAGATTAGATACCTCGAGTTACCGTGATATTCAAAGACCTCCTTACTGCCGGCTTCCTGATGGAGATTATCGATATTCTGGGTGATGACAGTCTGCAATAAACCCTTCTGTTCCATTATGGCCAGACCCCGGTGCGCGGCGTTGGGCCTAGCCCGGTCAAAAAAATCATAAAAGATTTCCTTAATCACTTCCCAGGCCTTTTGCGGATGATTGTAAAAATAATTTATATCCAAACAGGCGGGGTCGTATTTATTCCACAGGCCGCCTTCACCGCGAAAAGGCGGGATGCCGCTCTCCACTGAAATACCCGCACCGGTGAAACCGGTTATCCGCCGGGCTTTTTTTATGACAGCCGCCGCTTCTGTGTAAATATCGACCATTGTCATCGTGCCACTTTTATCCTGATACTGCTTTTGGGCAGTACCTTACCGATTATAGTCGCCATGACTCCTTTTTCACCGAGCCGGTTCCGTAACTGTGACACTCTGTCTTCGGCAACGGCTATTAACAGACCGCCCGAGGTCTGGGCATCATTTAAAAGCAACTGTCGGACGTCCGAGAGACTTTCATCATAAGCGACCTGAGGTCGGGTATGATTGAAATTATCATGTGTCCCGCCGGGGATAATGCCGGCGGTGGCCAGGTCCAGAACTCGCGGCAGGAAGGGTATTTTATCGAAATAAATAACCGCCGACGTATCCGCTCCGGACATCATTTCAAGTAAATGCCCAAGAAGCCCGAAGCCGGTGATATCGGTAGCGGCTTTGACACCGATTTCCTGCATGGCTTCACAGGCAGAACGATTTAAACCGGCCATGGTTTCAAAAAGAAGGTGTGCTTCCTTATCATCGAGGAGTCCCTGTTTTAAAGCCGTGGACATTATTCCGGTTCCAAGCGGCTTGGTGAGAACAAGAACATCACCGCTTACGGCGGCGCTGTTGGTGACTATTTTTTGTGGGTCGATAATGCCAGTCACGGCCAGGCCGTATTTCGGCTCGGTGTCGTCAACCGTGTGCCCGCCGATTATGGCAATTCCGGCTTCGCGGACTTTATCCTGGGCGCCTTTTAAAATCCGTTCCAGAACCTCGACCGGCAAGCGATTGCTGGGAAACCCGACGATATTCAACGCAAACAGGGGCCGCCCGCCCATGGCATAAATATCACTCAGGGAATTAGCCGCCGCCACGGCCCCGAACTGGTAAGGGTCATCGACTATCGGCGTAAAGAAATCTACCGTCTGAACGATAGCCGTATGGTCGTCGAGACGGTACACGGCGGCATCGTCGGAAGTTGCGGTGCCGACCAGGATATCGGCATCTTCGGGAACCGGGAGCTTTTTGAGTATGGCTTCCAATAGTTGCGGGCGAAGCTTACAGGCGCAACCCAACCCGTGGGTGAAGTGGGTTAATTTGATTTCAGAATCATCTCCTGACGGAATTACGGGGGCACCGGACGGTTGTAACCTGTCGACGACCCGAAAAATTTCTTCCAGAGCACGGTCAATTTCATCAGGGGTGGTGAACCGTCCGACGGAAAAGCGAATCGTCCCCATAGCATCTTCCACAGGAACTTTCATGGCTTTCAGGACTGGTGAAATATCAATCCGATCGCTGTGACAGGCGGCTCCAGCCGAGGCGGCGACTTCCTTAAGTTCGGCAATTATCGTATTCGCTTCAAGCCCCTTGAAACTGACACTGCAGGTGTTAGGCAACCTTTTTTTGGGATGACCATTGATGCGCAGAGATGGAAAATGACTCTTGAGCCCGCTTTCAAGACGGTCCCTCATTTTTTGCAGGTGTTCCCGGGTGGCGGTCAGATCATCGCCAATCAAAGCACAAGCCTCACCCAGACCGACAATTTCAATTACATTTTCCGTCCCGGCCCGATGGTTTCGTTCATGGTCGGCGCCGTGCATCTGTTTTTCCAGCGTTACTCCGGAACGAACATAAAGAACTCCGATGCCTTTCGGAGCATAAAGCTTATGCCCGGCGATGGAGAGCAGGTCAACCCCGAGGTTATCGACATGCACCGGTATTTTCCCCAAAGACTGAGCGCAATCGGTGTGCACAAGGATACCATGACGGTGAGCCAGTTCGGCGATTTCGGTAATCGGTTCAATCGTGCCGACTTCGTTGTTGGCGTGCATAATGGTAACCAGTACGGTCTGGGGAGTAATAGCCGCCTCGACCACCTCCGGATTAACCAGCCCATACTCATCAACCGGCAGGTAGGTAACCTTAAAACCTTCTTCTTCGAGATACCGACAAACTTCCGAAACCGCCGGATGTTCCACAGTTGAAGTTATAATATGGTTGCCTTTGCTACGGTAGGCACGGGCGACACCCTTGATGGCATAGTTGTTTGCTTCCGACCCGCCGCTGGTGAAAATTATTTCATCGACCTGGCAATGTAACAGTTCGGCGACCTGGCGGCGGGCTTTATCCACCGCCTGGCGCGCTTTCATGCCAAAGACATGACTGCTCGAAGGATTGCCGAAATGCTCTTTTATATACGGCAACATGGCTTCGGCGACACGGGGGTCAATCGGGGTTGTGGCATTATAGTCCAGATATACTGGGGGCATCTTCTGACTCCTGTAAATTGATTCCCTTAATTCAATTATTCAACACTACGTATTCCCGCATTTCACATACTATCTGGTGCACATATTATCATACCACATCACAGGCGGTTTTACAAATAGTCATCATCTTGCTTTTGAATTTTTCGCGAAGTTCCCGGTTGGCGGAATTTAATAGCTCCCGGGGGTAATTATTAAATTCGGTTAATAACTGTTCATGAAAAAATTTGTGATTGACCACCAGACCCCGGTGGTCGGATGCATATGCCACCATCGGCTCCCGGTCGCTTACCAGGACCCGGGAACTGCCGCGAACCTCGGCCTGGCGCAATATCCCGCAACGAATCTGTCTATAAAACAATTCCGCCTGCCGCTTATCGAAATCTTTTTTAAAGCCGGTTTCAGTAAGAAAACTGATAAAAAAAAGTTTCGATTTACCGGTCGGCGTCCGATTCACACCCTCGCGAAACTGCTGAAGCATTTCAATCAGCAGGCAGTCCAGAGCCAGCACGGCAAACCCCGTATAGGGATATTTTTCAATATGTTCGAGAGGATTCAAAAATCTTTCCAGGATACGGTCTTTGAAAATATCAACCGCCAGTTGCCAGTCTTCCTCACTCTGAAAAGTAATTTTTTTCCAGTGGCCGACGATATAGCGGGGTGAAATATGCATTCTCAGCCTGTTCTTTAACGGTTACTTTATTGAAATCTCTGCCAGATTATACGGTCGCCGGGTTTGATATTGAACTTATCCGTAAAACCGGCGTTTACTTCTATGACATATAAAGCCGGCTGACTGGAAAAATATGATATTTCGGTCTGAGGTGTGGTATTTTTCCGGATGGTGACAATTTCATTTTCTCTGTTGACGAATATCATATCCAGCGGAATAAGGGTGTTGCGCATCCAGAAGGACCGGATTTCTTGTGCGGAAAAAATAAAAAACATCCCCTGATGTTCCTTCATTTTTTCTCGGAACATCATGCCAATTTGCCTTTTAACATCATCATCAGCTACTTCAATATCAATCGTCACCAGAGTATCTCCATCGGCGTTAAGAAAAGACAGTTCGCCCTGCCTTTTAAAATCCAGCCCTAATTTCCGGGCAATATCCTTTTCATATTCAGCTCCTGGGGAAGTATTTTTGTCCGGATAAAACATAACGACCAGCATGATTATAAGCAGAACCACCAGGGCTACGGAGAAATAAGTATAGATATTTTTATTTTGACTGGACGATTTTCCGGGGTGGTTAGTCTTTTTAGTCGTTTTTTTTCCCCTGGCCATAAGGATATTAACTGGTTTGCTGTGGTTTATCGTTTTTACTGAAAGTCATGATTTTGTCTAGGACCACCCGCTTTTTATTGTACCTGATAAGCCCGATGACAAAGGTGGCCAGACCGATGGGAATGAAGACCCAGCCGACTATCTCCACCACCACCTGGTCGAAGAACCTGATGAAGGTTATCCCCGCCACGAACAGCGTCAGGGCGGTACGGATATAAGCCAGGAAGGTATTCTGATTGGCCAGAATTGTCCGGTCGATGGCCAGATAATCACGCAGAATCATTTCGGAGCGGTCGACCTTTAAATAGGCATCGTGATGATGGTCTTCGTTACCGTCAATAAGTTTCACTTTTCCTCCTGCCTTGATCCCCCGGCTGAGGCGATACCAACCTGGACAATATTCTTACTTAAGTAACTGCTCACACAACATATCCAGTTTTTCTTTTTCTTTCCGCAGCAAGTCTTCAGCGGTCAGTTTCAAAGTCCGTAAATTAGCGGCGTCGATATTATCCATCTCGGCTTGAGACAAATCCAGTTTACACTGAAACCGGTAGTACGAACGGAAATTATCTTTGGGTATTAAAAGGTTTTTTAGCTGGTAATCGACCGTAACCGAGGACCCGTAGAGAATAATATCAATAAGCGGTTGCAACCACTGCAGGGCACCCCAGCGCCTGATTTCATCGTAAATACGTCTTTGTTGCGGTTCACCGGTGCCCAGCGAAACGATTAGAAATTTGTCCGCTTTGGGATACATCTTTTTGACCTCAATATAGGCGCACATGGCCGGATTACTGGCAAAAACCAGCCCATCCACCAGAGCCCGGTAACCCAGGATATCGTTGACCTCAACCTTGCAGGGCTCAAAATAAGTAGGGGCGGCTGAAGTCGCGCGAGCCACCTGATGCATCAAAAAATCATATTGCAGGTCTTTTCTGGCTTTATGACTTTTAAAGATAAAGGGGCGTTGTTGCTCAATTTCAAAACTGGTGACCAGGATATCGGCCACCGCATCCTTAAGGTGTAAGTCACCGAAAAATTCCTGCAGAACGCTCTCGATGCCCTCGGTGGGATATTTGACTTCGGCCAGGTTGCCGACCGCCTGAATCTTATGCCAGACCGTGCGGGAAAATATCCGCTTCATTTTATCTTCGTAAATGGGGATAATTTCTTCAGCGCTGTACCTGGGTTGTCCTTTATCGCCGGGCATGGTCAGAGCCAACGCCAGAATCCCGCCGGCCGAAGTCCCGGCAATCAAGTCAAACAGGGAGGAAATACGCTTATTGGTACGACGCTCTATCTCCTGCAGGATTAAGGCAGGAATAATCCCTCTTATACCCCCTCCATCAATTGATAGTACTTTAATAAGCCTAGCCATTATCGCACTTTACCCGTTAAGTGAATTTAAAATCAAAGCATTTTTAAAATATTAAATTATACTGGGATGCTTTGCAAGTGCTTTCTTAAGAGTTATCAGTTGTTCTCCTTCTTTTTCCAAGAGGTGGTTATCAGCTGGGCGCCCTTTTTACGGGTGAAATAGTTCCAGGCCCATTGTATCAGAACGATGAGTTTATTGTCATATTCAATAAGGTAGCCGATATGAACAAAAATCCAAACCAGCCACGCAAAAAAGCCGGAGAATTGAAACCGCCCAAACCAGGCGACAGCATGGTTGCGACCGATAACGACCAGGCTTCCCTTATCATGATATTTAAAAGGTTTACTCAGCGCTTTACCCTTTAGCCGGTTTTTAATAACTCTTGCCACATATTTCCCCTGCTGTATGGCTACCGGTGCTACGCCTGCCAACGGCTGGTCACCCGGACCATCGACATGAGCCAGGTCACCGATTATAAAAATATCAGCGTGATTCTCTAGGTTGAGGTTCGGCCCCACCTTTATTCGCCCGGCGGGATCCTGCGTAGCCCCGGTCCCGGCGGCGATTCTTTCACTCACCGAAGTCGCCTTCAGCCCCGCCGCCCAGAGTACCGTTCCCGAAGAAATGCTTTCTTCGGATTCATTGGTTTTGATCCTTATCATCGTATCATCAATGGTGGTGACTTTAGTTTTCGTTCGAACGATGACTCCCAGATGGACTAGGGCTTCGTGGGTTTTTAGAGAAAGCCTGAGGGGATAGCCGGGCAACAACCGGTCGGCGGCTTCAATTAAAATCACCCGGGCGGAAGCCGGATTGACAGCCCGGAAATCTTCTTTTAATGTTTGTCGACATAGTTCAGCTATCGCCCCGGCCAGTTCCACACCGGTTGGTCCCCCGCCCACGATTATAAAAGTCATTAATTCCTTTTGTTTTTGTGGGTCGATTTCGATTTCCGCCAGCTCGAAAGCCAATAAAATCTTTCGGCGAATTTCAATGGCATCTTCGACCGTTTTCAAAGCAAGGGTTCGGCCAGCCCAGTCATCATGTCCGAAATAATGGGTCCTCACCCCGGTAGCCAGGATCAAAGCATCATACTCAATTTCACCATAATCGTATATGACCTTTTTTTCGTCAGTTTTAATATCCTGGACTTCACCGAGGATTACCCGGATATTTTTATGGCGTTTAAATACTGCCCTTAATGGAGAAGTGATATCCCCCGGTGACAAACCACCTGTTGCCACCTGGTATAGTAACGGTTGGAAAAGGTGGAAATTACGTTTATCAATAAGGGTTATATTAACCGGGGCCCCAGCCAGGCTTTTGGCGGCATATAATCCTCCAAAACCACCCCCGACAATAACTACGTGTGGTTTCTTTGATGGTATATAAGTCATTTTAAAATTATAAGTTACAAGGCCTATCAAGTCTACCAGCCGTACTAAGGCCTTCTCTTTAATACATACTAAAATAATTCAATGGATGTAAAAGTTTCATTTATTATGAAAAGGGGGTGGTTCTCCAAGACGTTTAAATCAGGATAAGTTGAAACCTTTATAACATTTTTCAAACAATCCCTTGACAAAACAACTTTTAAGATGTATCAAAGTTCGTGAAAATAGTAACAAACTACCGGTTGGTACTTGAGGTTTGGAAAGAATCTTTTTTTATTTAAAAAAAGGTTTAATAAAACAGGTTAAGTCCTTAACCGGTATTATAATGGCTGATAGATTTCACCGACCGGGTGAAATCGGAATTATGAAAGGTCAAAAAGATGACTGGGCATTCTTTTAATCCGTTTGAAATGGCTCAAGCGCAGTTTGATAAGGTCGCCGACCTGCTGGAGCTGGATAATTCCACACGGGAACTTCTTCGCAATCCCCTGAGAGAATATCAGTTCCTGATACCCGTCCGGATGGACGACGGTCAAGTAAAAGTTTTCCGTGGTTTTCGGGTACAACATAATGATTCCCGGGGACCTTCAAAAGGCGGTATTCGATTCCATCCCCATGAAACAATAGACACTGTCCGGGCACTGGCGATGTGGATGACCTGGAAATGTGCCGTGGTTGACATTCCGCTCGGCGGAGGCAAAGGTGGCGTCATTTGCGACCCGCACAGTTTGAGTGACCGTGAACAGGAACAAATCTGTCGCGGCTGGGTTCGTCAGCTGGCCAGAAATGTCGGACCGATTAACGATGTCCCTGCTCCGGACGTCATGACCAACGCCCAACACATGTTATGGATGCTCGATGAATATGAGCATATTCACGGTGGCAAATACCCGGGGTTCATTACCGGCAAACCGGTTGGAATGGGCGGCTCTTTGGGGCGGACCGAAGCTACCGGCTACGGTGTTATTTACACCCTGCGGGAGGCTCTTAAAATAATGGGGCTTGACCCTAAAAAGACTACCTGTGCGGTTCAGGGTTTTGGCAATGTCGCCCAGTACGCCATCCAGCTTTACAAACAATTGGGCGGTACGGTCGTTTGTGTCTCCAGCTGGGACCAGCAAGACCAGACTTCATACACTTTTAAAAAGACATCCGGCGTTGACCTCGATGAACTCCGCAAGATTACCGACCGTTTCGGTGGTATTGACAAAGGGAAAGCCCGGGGGCTGGGTTACGAAGTACTGCCCGGCGAAGCCTGGATTGAACAGGAAGTGGATATTCTCATCCCGGCTGCCCTGGAAAATCAGGTAACCGGCGAAACCGTTAAGAAAATCAATAAAAAGGTAAAAATCGTAGCTGAAGGCGCCAATGGCCCCACCACTATCGAAGCTGACCGGGTTCTGGAAGAACGTAAAATCTATGTGATCCCGGATTTCCTGGCCAATGCGGGGGGGGTTACCTGCAGTTACTTTGAGCAGGTCCAGAGCAATATGAATTACTTCTGGGACAAAGACGACGTTCTGCAACGCCTTGATTTCAAAATGACGTCGGCTTACAAAGCGGTACATGAGATGCACGTGAAGCGGAATATATATATGCGTGACGCCGCTTATGCTATCGCCATCGACCGGGTGGCTCGCGCCTGTCGGGACCGCGGCTGGGTATAATCTGCAATAACTTCATTTTATTATAAAAGCGGTTCGGGTTGTCTTAATCCGAACCGCTTTTGATTTACAGGTATAAAAATCACATCAGCCTTAAAATCCAAGAATTGTTATTGGTTTTTTCCGGGGGTTTATTATCTTATTGTTCGTCGGTGAAGACTGACGACCTTAAGTTCCGGCCGGAAGTTACGAAAAATAGTATAAGCCGACATCGCGAATGAATTAAAAAGGAGTTTTCTTTTCATGTCGGAAAAAAAGAAAGCAATCGACAAACTGGTGGACTCGCTGGAAGAACGCGCTAAGGAGCTCGATTGCCTTTATCATATTGAAGAAATACTGAGCAATTACGATGAAAGCCTGGCGGATATATCTCATAAAATCATCCAGGCCATGCCATCCGGCTGCCGTTACCCGGAACAGTGCCAGACCAGGTTAACTTTCGAAAACACCTCCTACAGTTCTCCTGATTATGTCAAAACACCATGGGAACAAAGTGCCGATATTGTCGCCCATGATATGGTCATAGGAACCATTACCATTTCCTACAAAGAAGAAATGCCCAAAGGTGACTTCGGGCCGTTTTTACAGGGGGAGGTAAAACTTATCGAAACCGTGGCTGAACGCCTGGGGCATTATATCCTGCACAAGAAAATGCGAGAAATATTTCAGGGTTTTGAACCGACTCAAACGGAGAGTCCTTCACGGGCACGCGGGGAATGGCAGGTCATAATGCAGATGCTTAAACAGACCGACCGCCACCTGTTTCTTAGTCTTACCCGTAAAATGCTTAATCATCTTTGCTGGAGCGGTATTGCCGAAGCCGAACGGCTTTACCAGTCTTTTGATATCGAGCAACAATCCGAGAAAGAAGAACTTACAGACGACTGGAATGTCCCTAACCAGCGCCGTTCGCTGGTTTTTTCGGCTGATTTCAGCAATACCGTTTTCGCCATCGCCATCAAACATCTCAGCGATGAAGAAATTCTCCGGCTTATTCAAAAATGGTTCCAGGAAGAAAAGCTGAGTTTTCTCGACCAGGTTATAAACCGTAATCTCTCGCTGGCCGTCGTCGGTGATGTTATCCGGCGCTATCACCATTTAACTCTTGACGAACCGGGCACCCCCTCACCCAGTAAAGTGGGCGTCCAGGTGTCGCTGATACGCCGCTTTTTATCCGACCAGCTGCCTTATATCAATGTCGCCAAAGACTATATCGAAGTCAGCGACTTTTATCATTTGCTTCAGAATATTATTTACAGCGCCGAGAGTCACGGCAAGCTGGGCGGAAAAAGTGCCGGGTTATACCTGGCGGCTCAAATTCTAAAGAAAAAAGGCCGCAAATCGGAGATGCTCGGTCATGTCAAGGTTCCCAAAACCTGGCATATTACCTCCGACGTTCTGTTGGTGTTCACTCATTACAACGATTTCAGTGAAGTGGTGGAACAAAAGTACAAGGAAATAAACCAGGTTCGCCTGGAATACCCGCATATTGTTCAGACGTTCAAAAGTGCCCTGTTTCCGGCGGATATTATCAAGGGGTTATCGGTGGCTCTCGATGATTTCGGTGAACACCCCCTCATCGTACGCAGCTCCAGCCTTCTGGAGGACCGCATTGGCGCTGCCTTTTCCGGTAAATATAAAAGCCTGTTTTTAGCCAATCAGGGAAGTAAACAGAAACGACTGGACGCCTTAAAAGACGCTATCGCCGAAGTATATGCTTCCGTATTCGGTCCCGACCCGATTGAGTACCGCCGGGAAAGAGGTCTTCTTGATTTCAGCGAGGAAATGGGCATCATGATTCAGGAGGTAGTGGGCAATCGCGTCGGTAAATACTTCCTTCCCTCCTACGCCGGGGTGGCGTTCAGCTCCAATGAATTTCGCTGGTCTCCCCGTATTCGCCGGGAAGACGGTTTGATAAGACTGGTACCGGGGCTGGGTACACGGGCAGTGGACCGCCTGAGCGATGATTACCCGGTGCTGGTTGCCCCCGGTCAGCCCGGCCTTCGTGTCAACGTCAGCCCGGACGAAACCGTCCGTTACTCACCTAAAAAAATCGATGTTCTTAATCTGGAGAGCAACAGCTTTGAAACCATTGAATTCGCCGATTTGCTGAAGGAAGCCGGTTATGAATTCCCGGGCATTAAGGAAATCGTTTCCATTTACAAAGATAATCATATTCAACGGCCAATCGGGATGAATATCGACTTCGACAATGAAAACCTGGTGGCTACTTTTGAAGGACTGATTTCCCGAACCCCCTTTATCAAACAGATGCACATGATTTTAAAAACTCTGGAGGAAACCCTGGGCGAACCGGTTGACATAGAATTTGCTTCCGACGGCCGTGATTTCTACCTTTTGCAGTGCCGTCCGCAGAGTCATTCCGACCGCAGTGCCCCGGCCCCCATACCCAAAGACCTTCCCGATGCTCAGGTAATTTTCTCGGCGAACCGCTATATTTCCAATGGCCATGTCCCTGAAATCACTCATATCGTCTATGTCGACCCTTTAAAATATACGGAGCTTTCCGACCGGAGGTCACTTGAGGAGGTCGGTCAGGTCATCGGTAAACTCAATAAGATGTTGCCCAAAAGACGCTTTATACTGATGGGGCCCGGACGCTGGGGCAGTCGCGGCGATATCAAACTGGGCGTCAATGTCACTTATTCCGATATCAATAATACGGCTGTTCTGATTGAAATCGCCCGCAAGAAAGGAAACTATGTTCCGGACCTGTCGTTCGGCACCCACTTTTTCCAGGACCTGGTGGAAACCCAGATTCGTTATCTGCCGCTTTATCCCGATGATGAGGGGATTGTCTTTAATGAAGAATTCCTGACCCATTCACCCAATCTTCTTCCAGAGATGCTGCCTGATTACGCCTACCTGGCGGAAGTCATCAAGCTTATCGATGTTCCCAGGGTCACTAACGGCCATATCCTCCAAATTCTGATGAATGCGGACCTGGATAAAGCCGTGGGTCTTTTAAGGCAGCCTTCGCTGGTCACCGAGCGAATCCGGTCGGAACAGAGATATAAAACTTATGAGGGGGTGACCGAAAATCATTGGCGCTGGCGGCAACAAATGGCGGAATTTATCGCCGCCCAGCTCGATGGTAAAAGGTTCGGAGTGGAGGGCTTCTATCTTTTCGGCAGTACCAAAAATGGTAGTGCCGGACCATACAGTGATATTGACATCCTGATACATTTCCGGGGGACTGCGGAACAACTGACCAATCTAAAACACTGGCTGGAAGGCTGGAGCTTGAGTTTGGATGAGTTAAATTATTTCCGGACCGGTTTCAGAAGGCGCGGGATTCTCGATGTGCATATTGTTACCGACGAAGACATCAAAAACAAAACCGAATATGCCTCTAAAATCGGCGCCATTACCGACCCGGCGATGGCACTGCCGCTCATGAATAAAGAGTAAAAAAACGCCTGCCGGATTAGCCTTTTTCGGGCGACAGTATCCCGTATATATTTTTTTCGTACTCTTTTTTCTTTCCCCAGAACATCCTTAAAGAAGGGGGATTATAGTAAAAGCCGCTTTTGTTAAGCAGTCTGACCATGGTTCGGTTATGTTCCAGAACGCCAACGCCAAGGTCATATTTCGAATAAGCGGTCATAATAGCATTCCACAACAGCCCGGCCGTTTTCGAAGACAGGGCTACCATGGGACCGACCATTAACTTTCCTTCCCCCCGAGGGCGAACGAAGGCATATCCTGATAGAAAAGGGTCCTGGACAATATAGGTCGAGTCGCGATATTCCCGGTGGTATCTTTCTAAAATCCGAGCACGCTCGATATTGGTATGCTTGCGGTCAAATTCGATTATCTCACGGGACGGTTCGAGCAGGGCGATTTTACCCACCCGCACAGCTTTACCGGCGGGTCTGAAAAAACGCAATGAAAGGTACTTATCTCTGAAACCCAGACGCCGATAAAGCGATACCGCGGCAAAAACGCCGTCGAGCTCGATTGTCTTTACGTCCCGGCTTTTAAGATAAGCCATCGCATGACTCAACAGGTGTTCCCCAATTTTTTTACCGCGATATTCCGGATTAACTATTAGAGAACCCACAAAAGCATAATCAGCATAAGACGTAGTTGTAATAATTCCGGCATACCGGTTATCTACCCGGGCGACAAAACATCCTTCAGGTTCAAACGCCATCAGTTTTTCAAAATCCGCCGGCAAATAATCCCAGTGTTCATTATCCGTCATTTTAACGGCGAATTCCAAATCGGCGTTCGTCATGAGGGAAATATTCAGATTACCGATATTATTTTTCATCGCCGTACCCCTGCTTTTAAAATTTTATACACGACTGAAAAATCCAGGTGTTCTGTTTTATTCCCAGTCGTTAAAGCGAATACTTCCCGAGCGACTGTTCCGGTTACAAGCGGATGTTCCAAGCTGCGAGCCAGGTCTTCAAGGCAGTTCAGATCTTTATAAATCGTTGCCGCCGCAAAATGCGGTGAAAAATCCTCATCCAGGAGTTTTTGCTTCTTGGCATTTAAAATCCCGGAGTTACCGGCTCCGACAGCAAGTATCTCCAGCACTTTACTCCTGTCAAGGCCAATTTTTTCCCCGAGAACAACAGCTTCAGCCAGCGATGTCATGAACGTGCCCAGAATAAGATTGTTGACCAGCTTCATCTTGGTGGCCAGAGTCGGTTTTTCGAGGAAAAAAATATGTTGACCGATTTTTTCAAGATAGGGCCGAGCCTTGAGGTAAGCATCTTCTTGACCGCTGACCAGGATAGTCAGAGCGCCTTTTGAAGCCGGTACAACACTGCCCAGAACCGGAGCTTCGAGATACGCCGCTCCGGTATTCTGACAGGCTTCGTAAAAAGCCGGGACAGCCTCATAATGGTTGGTAGTCGTATCGATAATGATTTTATTCGCACAGTCGCCCGCAAGTAAACCATTCTCACCGGTAAGAACCTCCCTCACCGCAACACTGTCAAAAAGGTTCAAAAAGACAATTTCCGAAGAAGCAATCAAAGATGCCGGTTTTTCAGCAGTCGGCGCCTTCAAGCCCCGGGTTTTTTCGAGAGTGCGGTTCCAGACCACTAATGCCAACCCCTCGGATATCAGTCTTTCCGCCATTACCCGTCCCAGAGTACCCATTCCGATAAAGCCCGTTTTCATTATTAATCCTTTCCCGGCAAGTGGTTCAATACGACCATAATTAAATATAACGAATCCGTGACGGCAAGTTAATCAGACGAATTTTCAAAAAAATCTTGAAAAAAGACTGATGGGCACATAACTTGAAATAATATGAAAACTTACCTGGATTGTTTTCCCTGCTTCCTCAAACAGGCTTTAAATGCGGTCCGGTTTACCACGGCTGATGAAAAGCTTCATGAAAAAGTCATGTATGAAGCAATTAAAATGGCCGCCCGCATAGATCCCCGCCAAACCCCACCGGAAATGGGCCGGCAAATACACCAGCTCATCCGCGAATTAACCGGCGTGGCTGACCCCTACCGGGAAGTAAAGAAGCGATTCAACGACTACGCCCTTGCGGCCGAACCGCGCCTTCGAAAAATAATCGAACAATCGGAAGAACCTCTGGAGACGGCTGTCCGCCTGGCAATTGCCGGCAATATTATCGATTTCGGGCCGAACAGCCGCCTGGTTGACACCCAGGTAAGCGAAGCCATCGAACATTCATTGACCGCCTCTCTGGACAACGAGGAACTCGAAGCCTTTAAAAAATCCCTGAAAACATCATCCGTTATTTTGTACCTCGGCGATAATGCCGGTGAGATAGTCTTCGACCGCCTGTTAATCGAACGACTCCCTCTGGAAAAAATTACTTTCGTGGTCAAGGGCTATCCGGTGATTAATGATGCCACCATGTCGGATGCCATGGATACGGGATTGACCGAACTGGTGCGAGTCATTGATAACGGCCACGATGCTCCGGGTACGATAATCGACCAATGCTCGGATGAATTTAAAAAGATATACGCCCGGGCCGATTTGGTTATCGCCAAAGGCCAGGGTAACTATGAAACATTGAGTAACGAAAATAAAAATATCTTTTTCCTGTTAAAAGCCAAATGCCCGATAATCGCCCGGCATCTGGCCGTTGAATTGGGCAGTATCGTCATCAGAAGAAACCATTTCAAACTAAGGACGGAACAGTGAGATACCTTTGCCTTTTCTTTGTTTATTTGTTTTTTATAAATTCCGGCACGGCCGGGGACAAAATCACCTTTGATGATTTATACCGCGTAACAAAAATAAGCGACCCGCAAATTTCTCCCGACGGTAAAATCATTGCCCTGGTGGTTCAAACCACCAATGTCGATTCTTTAAAGACCAAAACACGAATCTGGCTGGTTAATTCCAATGGCACCGGCTTAAGGCAACTGACCAAGAGCGACCAAAACGAAACCCAGCCGCGCTGGTCACCGGATGGAAAAATACTGGCGTTCAAATCACATGATGAAGATACCGACGCCGAACAAATTTGGTTGACAACCCCGGACAAAAATGACCTAAAAAAAATAAGTTCCGTGGCCACCGGCGTTGTGGATTTCGCCTGGTCGTCGGATAAGGCTCATATCATTTTCACATCCCGCGTTTTTGCCGACTGCCCTAATGACAGTTGCAACCTGGCAAAGCTAAGAAAAAGCGAAAACAACCCCATCAAAGCCAGGTTATATGACCACCTGTTGTATCGACATTACAACCGGTGGTATGATGGCCGGGTGGAACTTCTTTTTCAGTTAAACGTCCCCTCTGGTAAACACCGGAAGATAATCAAAATTGACAACGATAGAAATAATCTATTATACCATAGTTTCGCTGTCGAACCCCAAAACGGCCTGATAGGTTTTTCGATGAGTGTCGATACCAATCCCGCGGTATATCTAAATTATGATATTTTCACCCTGCCGAACCAGGGCGGCGAACCATATCGGCTGACCTTGAACAGGGGACATGATACCGACCCCGTATTCTCACCCGATGGCCGGATATTGGCCTATCTGCAGATGGCTCGTGCCGGTTATGAATCGGACCAGCGTGATATCATACTGTACAACCGGGAAAATAATCAGGAGCAAAACATCACCACTACCTTCGACCGGTCTGTCGGGGAGTATGTCTGGCATCCGGATTCCGGGATAATTTATTTCAGCGCCGTTGAACATGGTTACAATAAAATCTGGCGGGTTGATACCAATAAAAGAGAAATAGAGCTGGTGCTCGGCGATGCGGTATATACCAATCTCAGAATTGACCCGAACGGTGAATACTTGATAATAACCCGTTCCCTTTCAGACCGGCCTTACGAACTTTACCGCTTTAATTTAAAAGATAAAAAGCTGACCTGTTTAACTCATTTTAATGACAAGCTGATTGACCGCCTGGAAATGAAACAGGCTAGGGATTTCTGGTTTACAGGCTTTAACGGCGACTCCGTCCACGGCTTTTTAACGTTACCGCCCGATTTCAACCCGGCTTTGAAATACCCGCTGGTACTCCTGATACACGGCGGGCCGCAATGGTGCTGGCTGGGCGATTTCAATTACTACGGCTGGAATACCCAGCTGGTGGCGGCACAGGGATATGTCGTTGCCCAGATTGACCCTCATGGCAGTCTCGGTTATGGTTTGAAATTCCAGGAATATGTTTCCGGCAACTGGGGTAAGGGGGATTATGAAGACCTCATGCGGGGTATCGACTATCTGCTGGAAACCTACCCGTATATTGATTCGGCTCGCCTGGCGGCACTGGGTCGCTCTTACGGTGGTTTCATGGTCAACTGGATATGCGGGCACAGCGACCGTTTCAAATGCCTGGTTTCGGTCGACGGCACCTTCAATCATCTGAGCGATTACGGCACTACCGAAGAGTTATGGTTTCCGGAATGGGAATTCAATGGTACCCCGTGGTCCAACCCGGAAGAATATATTCGTTCCTCGCCGCTGACTTACGCCATAAATTTCAAAACCCCCACCCTGGTCATCCACAGCCAGAATGATTACCGGGTGGATTTAAGCGAGGGTTTGCAGATGTTCACCGCCCTGCAACGTATGAGCGTACCATCGCAGCTTTTATATTTCCCCGACGAAAGCCACAATATCGCTCAGCTGAAAAATCTCCGGTATGTCTATCAAAAACAGTTCGAATGGCTCGCACGCTGGCTGAAGTAAATCTATTGCATGATGATGATATCGATGCGCCGGTTTTTAGCGCGACCATCGGCGGTCTTGTTGGAAGCCACCGGCTTCTCCGGGCCGAAACCCATCGAGCGAATATCATCGGACGATATAAGAAGAGTTTGCCGCAAATATTTCATGACTTCATAAGCCCGTTTATCCGAAAGCTGAAGGTTGGCTGAAGGTTCGCCCATATCGTCGGTGTGACCTTCCACGACCAGCTTCGACCCGGGGAACATCTTGATTATCTCCACTACCTTCTCAAGCAATGGAATGTGTTCATCCTTAATGTCGCTTTTGCTTACATCAAAGGAAAGACCGCTCAGGCGAAGAACGATATCGTTAGCGGCATTATAAAGAATTTCACCCTCGGAGGGGTTGAGCAGCTGTTTGGCTTTCTTGAACTTCTCTTCTTTTTCCTGGCGTTTATCAAGTTCGGCGGCAACTTCCTCATGAGTTTTTTCGAGCTCTTCGAGTTTTTTCTTCTCCGTCATGATGTCTTCAGCCAGAGTCCGTTTTTCCACATAAAGACCGGCCACCAGGCTATCAAGATACTCGGCCAGCTTAACCGGCTCATCCTCGATTTGCCCCGGCGCAATACGGGCAATAGTTGCCTTGTTCCTGGCGGCTACCTTTTCTAAGGTATTGCTTAATTCCCGGTTAACTTTCTTCTGGACTTCGATCAGACTGATAAGGGTATCAGCGGCTTCGAGGGGACCTTTATCAAAGGGCAGGTACTCTTTGTCAAACGAGCCGGCCACCCGGTTCATCTGAATTTCATAAACCAGCATCAGTTTTTCCCAGGCCTGGTCGTTGCGATTAAGAGAGCGCACCGCCTGGGCAATATTGGAGGCATGGCGGGCTTCATATTCGGCCAGTTGCGCTTCCTTAACGGACGCCTGTCGTTCATAACGGTTGTCTGTAAGGATAGCGTCCGCCTTGGCGCGCGCGGTGCGAGCCTTATCGAGGGTTGAAAGAGCAAATTTATCGGCTCCATCGCTGATGGCTTTAGCAATCAGTTTGTCGGCCGTGCCGAGAATATCCACGCGGACGGCTTCCATTTCCGCTTCGGCAAAAAGAGGCGCTACTTTCTCCGCCTGCTGCAAACCGCCTTTTACATTACCCGCCTCAACACACTGGGTAGCTTTTATGAACATCAACTCGGCTCTTTGATAAATATCCGGTACCAGCGTCGGTGCTTTGGCCGCCCTGGCTTTATCGCGGGGGGGTAAATAATCTTTCAAGGTTAACTTGCAGACTTCGGTAGCCTTGAGAGCATTCTCCGCAAACTCCCGCGCTTCGGATACGTAACTGTCAATCGACTTCTGGTTTTTCCCCACGCCGACAGCCTCTCGGGACTGCTCGAATCTCTTTTCCGCTACGGCAAAAGCCTTCGGTGCAAAAACATCAGCCTCGACCACCCTGGCGGAATCCATTATCCGGGTCAATTCCTCAAACGAAGCATTATCCTGCGAACGAACCGGAACAAGAAAAACCATCAAGACAAATAATCCTGTTAAAAGTGCATACCTGGTTTTCAAAATTTACCCTCCTTCAAATATTTTTTATAGTGTCATTATAAAAAATGAGCTATGTGATATATTGTGACTACAGATATAATTTAAATATCAGGCTTCAGGCCTGTCAATTTATTAAATTCAGAACAAAATCTCGTTTTTAAGCGATGAATAAGCTAAAAACAGGGTAACCGTTCTTTGTTCGCCAATTCCGGAAAAAGATAACACATGCAAAAGCGCGTACGTATTATCGGCTGTCCTGACCAGAATCCAGTCGTCTTTTTTTATGCTGACCCGGTCATCGGCAGGTTCGTCTTTGCTGCGATTGACTTGATTACGGATATACTCAAAATCACCTTTCAGCGGCAGAATCCGGAACCGGTTGTTTCGCAGAAAGCCGTTAAGGCGATCGGGTGAAGCCAGATAATCTGCCCCGTCCCTGGTGTAATAATAGATGTCGTTATCAGCGGCATCGGCTCGAACGGATTTATCACCGGCAAAGGAATAACCGTCGTTGTCGGAACGATAACGGAATGCCAGTTCAAATTCGCTGCGGGCACCCAGAACAGCGATTGCTTCGTTGGTGGGCTTTGAAAGGGTACGGTCGGTATTGACCACCCGTACCGAAATATAATACTTGACGCCTTCTTCAAGATGTTCTGCCTTATAATACGTAACCCCATCATCGGGATTGGTATCACCAGGGAAATTCACCGGGTTAAAAGGTTTAATATCTTCCGGCAGAAAGGGACCGGTGTATTTCGCCGCCAGCGGCTCGGTACTGATATAAATATTATAACCGCCTTTCAAGCCGGAACCGTGGGTTTTCCAGGCCAGGGTCATGGATTCCCGGTCAACTTCGACTTTCAAATCATACGGATAAATTTCCGCGGGCACTTTAACCAGTTCTTTCTTCGGGGCACAGGAAAATAACATACCGGCGGTTATAAGCAACAGACAACTTTTTTTCATTTGACCGGCAACTCCAGTTGACGTTTACACAAAAAACGGGCACCCTCAGCAGTGATACAGACATCTTCTTCCAGACCAACACACCCGATACCGGGCAAATTAATTTCCAGCTCGAGGGTAAACACGTTACTTGCTTCGAGCAGTATGGTCGGGGTAATACCGTAACGTTCCCAGAGCGGTCCGATGATGGCACCGCCGTCATGAACATCTCGTCCCAGTTGATGTCCGAGGGCATGTTCATAAACCGGGTAACCATTTTCATCGAGCATATTACGGGCAAGGGCGTCAATTTCAAAACCTTTTACCCCCGGACGGCAATTTCGAGCCGCTGTCCCGATTATTTTTTTCACCAGTAGAAAAGCCTCGGTCAGTTCTCCGGGAACGGTTTTTTCACCTCTGCGCCTGAAGTAAACCAGACGCTGAATATCGGAACAGTACCCGTCCAGGCGAGCACCGAAATCGATATGCAGAAGGTCGCCTCGCTCTAGCCTGGCATGAGTCGGAAGACCGTGACCGGGGCGGGTTTTATCCCCGGCGTTTACTATTGTCGGAAAAGCGACCTCGCCACCCTGGCGCCTGATATGGCCGTCGATAATACGGGCAATTTCAATCTCCGACATCCCCGGTTGTATTTCCTCCAGCGACTTATTCCAGGCGTTGACCGCTATTCGGGCGGCGTCTTTTATCAGTTTTATTTCCGTTCTGTTTTTGCGACTTCGCAACCGGGTGCAGAAATCCTCCGCCGGGCAAAGACGATCCCCGTACGGCGTTCCTTTGAGATACTCTTTTAAAAGTAAATACAACCCGTGTGAAAGACCATCAGCGGCAGGATTGACAGGGCTGTAATTGACGGCAAGGTTACGAGGCCTCAGTCGTTTGATTAATTTTTTAAAATCTTCGCTCACCCCGCCGGTATAAGATAACACTTCCGTAAAATGCCCGGAGCGTTTAAAATCCTCTGCGTCCAGGTTACCGACCAGGGCGATGGCGTCACCTTTCGAGGTAAAGACAAAAAAGGACTGCCAGACAACCTCATGACCCACCACCAGCGTCATCATTGGGTCCGTATGCATCATGGTTTCCCGGACAAAAATAAGCCACAGGTCCAGGTCCATCTCTTTGAGCAGCTGTCCCGCTTGAATAATTTTTTCTTTTATCAAATCCATAAAATAAATAATAATTCAAACCGGGAGATTAAACAACAATTATATACGGTAACATAAAGGTCAAATTACTTCTATGGTACATCATATTAACTCCGGTTGTATAAGATTTGAACAGCTCCGGCTTTTATAAAACAATCATATAAAAAACTCAGGTTAGTGACGTAATCTGTCGATAATAAAATTTAGCTATTCATACTTGGGAAATATCATCATCAATTAACATAATAACCTTACCTTGGAGGGAATCATGTACGAATCCAATTACGGCAGTGGCTATGGAACAATGTTCTATTTGATTTTCCTGGGTGTATATTTTTATTATACATTCGCCCAGTACAAAATCGCCCTTAAAACGGGTCACCACAGTTCCTGGTGGGCTTTTATTCCAATCCTTAATCTGTTTCAGCTGGTTCAGCTGGCCGGCAAACAGTGGTGGTGGTTTCTTTTATTCTTTGTACCCGTGGTAAATATCATCTGTCTGGCGATAGTCTGGATGGAGACAGCCAAAAACTGCGGTCACCCGCCTGTCTGGGGCTTTTTGACCATCTTTCCGTTTTTAAACCTGATAACCATCGGGATTATGGCTTTTACCCGGGGTCAGTACCAAAAAACCGTCCCCCAGCCCAAATATGAAAAACCGGCACCGCTTCAACCGGAAAGAGTCTCCTGATTATTTTAATGGTTTATCTTAATAAAAAAAGGCGAATTGTGACAATTCGCCTTTTTTAATGACATTACTTTTCTTATTTCATATCCCGTTCCGGCGGACCATCATATTCATACGGCAACGGACCCAGTTTGCGCATGGGTTTCTCCCGGATCATTTCTTCATAAGCATGGGCCAGTAAACCGGGCATTCGTGAAATAATGAAAAAACCTTTGCCCAGTCGCCAGTCAAAACCCATATCGGAAATCACGGCGGCGATGGCGCCGTCGACATTTATCGGCAGGGATTTCCCGGTTTTTTCTGTCAGGGCGGTTTCAATCGCCCGGCAGAGTTCGATATGGCGCCCGCTGAAACCGTGTCGGGCGGCGATTTCGAATAGTTTACCGGTACGGGGATCAACTTTATGCAGGCGGTGTCCGAATCCCGGCATGCGTATTTTAGTCTGTCCAAGCCAATCAACCAGGTCGGAGGCAATCTCCTTCATACTACGACCCTCGCCTTTGGCTATCCATTGCTGCATAATTTTCGCCGACTGCTCTATAGCCCCGCCATGGGCATCACCGATTACCAGAACTCCGCCCGCAAGAGCGGCGTTCAACGAATTGCCGCCGGACATCACGGTCCGGGTACCCAGTACCGACGGCGGCGAAGCTCCATGGTCAATCGACGAAACCAAAATGGCATTCATCAGGGCGGCTTCTGCCTTCGTCGGCAGTTCGCCTTTTAATATCAAATAAACAGCCTCGGCATAAGATAGTTTTTCCATGATGTCGGCAATGTCATAACCGCGTACTTTAATTTTCCCCGGACCGATTTCCGTTATCGATGTTTTCCAGATATCTTCAGTCATAATTACCTCATAATTGGTTATGTCAGGAGAACAATTCTTTTTATTATTATTGCCCCGCAGTATCGGGTGGCACACTCTGCATTGCAAAGGCAAGCCATCTTTTTTCCAGTGAATCCACCGGCAAATGAAATAATTCCTCGACCATCCTGTCAAACGGCAAACGGGATCGGTACATTTCCATGAGCATGCTTATCCCGTGATTGGCCAGTACATAGGCAACGAACGAGGCCGCTTCCGCCGACTGATAACGTTCCTTATCACTGTTGATGGCGGTGTCCGCCGCCAGTTGACCCAACGGCATAAATTGCCCCTGGTCTATATAATATTGGGTGGATTTATGGTAATCCTGCCCCGAAAAATCAAAAAGTGCAATTAAACCATGTTTGAGGAATTGATATTTCGGTTCTTCCGGCAACCATCGCGGGAGAAGGTGCTGCATGAGCGTCGGCCCCAGAAAACTGGGTAACCAGAAATAAATGACGCTATCTTGAGCAAAGGGATAATCCCGACCGGTCATCTCTCTTCCCTGGCCGTACCCGGTGTAATAGACCACTACCAGGGTATCGGTGTAAGGCGGCATCTTCAAGGTTCTGGTGACTATGTCGATTGATTTAAGGTACATCCGCGCCACCTCCCCGAATTTATCCTGTTGCAGATGATTCGGCTGGTGAAAAATTTTTATATTTTCATAGGTGAAAAAATCCCAACCCTGATAACGAGGGTCATTGGTCAACAGAAATTTATTTTCGGTCTTTTGAGTACATCCAAGACCAATTACCATCAATATGATAACAACAAGCAGACAGTCGGATGCCCTCGACCTTATAAGCCATGTCAAAGGTTCTGTTTTAAGCGATTTGGAATCCATTGGATATTTCTCTTTTTACAGTTAAGTCAGTATCGTAAAAGAATATAATTTGCATGACGAACTCTGTCAACGACCTTTATTTCGTTCTTTTTTTCACAATTAGGCTTGACTTCAAAGGATTATTGTGCGATATTTTAGAGCGAAAAAAATAGGATTAAAAAGGTTTTTATTTGCTTTCGCAAATAATCCTCTTATTATATAACTAATTATAATATAATTAGTTAAGTTCTTCTTTAACTTATGGCTTGTGAAGCTTACAGATTCAGATTACCATCTTTTTCGAAAAATATTATTACCATTGTCGGTGGTTACGGGAGCGGTAAATCGGAAATTGCGGTCAATCTTGCCAGGCACCTTAAATTAAATCACAGCGAACCTGTTGCTATCGCCGACCTTGATATCATCAATCCTTATTTTCGTTCCCGAGAAGCGGCCTGTGAACTGGCAAACCTGGGGATTAAATCATTAATCCCCGAAGGTGAAAATTTTTATGCGGAACTGCCCATTATAATCCCGGAAATTAAAACCGCTATTGAACGAAGTGAAGGAAAACTGATACTGGATATCGGCGGCGACGACACCGGGGCGCGGGTTCTTAGTTCTCTTTCCGATGCTTTTACTCCCGGTCAATACGATTTGCTTCTGGTATTGAACGCCAGACGACCCTTTACTTCCGACCTTGCCGGTTGCCAGAAAATGCTGGCGGATATTGAAGCCGCCTCCCGCTTGAAATTCACCGGTTTGATTTCCAACAGCCATCTCATGGATGAAACCAATCCTGATATTGTCCTTCAGGGGCTGGAGCTGGCCAATAAAGTCAGCCGGAAAACAAATTTACCTGTAGTATTTATAAGTATGACCATAGACATCGTAGATAAAATAGAGCCCTGCCTTATAGATTTGCCGGTCTTGACACTGGACCGCTCCCTGCTTAAGCCCTGGGAAAGAAAAAAAGTATCGGGGGGAAAAAAATAAAGGAAGCATAATGCCAGGTGTAATTATCGATAAAAACCACTGTAAAGGATGTGAATTGTGCGTCAGGTCCTGCCCGATGCAGGTTTTGTCGATGTCCAAGGACATCACGGTACGCGGCTACTTTTACGCCCGGATGCACGATACGTCCCGCTGTATCGGTTGCCGGATTTGTGCTATAACCTGCCCGGATGCCGCGATAACCGTTAAGACCAACGGCCTCATGTACACCCTTTTTGATTATTGAGGACAGGGAAAGGATAAGCTTATGCCAAAAATATTGATGAAAGGTAACGAGGCTATAGCCGAAGCCGCCCTGAGAGCCGGCGCCACCAATTATTTCTGTTATCCCATTACTCCTCAGACCGAGGTAGCGGAATACCTGGCTCACCGGATGCCGGAAGTCGGCGGGGTATTTCTACAGGCTGAGAGTGAAATCGCCGTAGGTAATATTCTTTTCGGAGCGGCTTCTACCGGTAAACGGGTTTTCACTTCCTCTTCGAGTCCTGGGATAAGTTTGATGCAGGAAGCCATTTCATACATGGCGGGGGCTCACCTGCCTTGTGTTATTGTAAATATCATGCGGGGCGGACCGGGCCTGGGCGGTATTTTACCAGCCCAATCGGATTATTTTCAGGCCACCAAGGGCGGCGGTCACGGCGATTACCGGCTTTTGGTACTGGCGCCTTCAACTATCCAGGAAGCGGTGGATTTGACCATGCAGGCATTCTACCTGGCGGATAAATATCGCAACCCGGTTATGGTTATCGGCGACGGCATGATTGGCCAGATGATGGAACCAGTGGAGTTCCCCGAAAAATACCAGGAACCGCCATTACCCCCCAAAGACTGGGCCTGTACCGGCGCCAGGGGACGCGAACCGCACATTATCAAGTCCCTTTTTCTCGACCCGTTGGCATTGGAAAAAAACAACCTCCTGCTTTATCAAAAATACGAAAAGATGAAAGCCGAAGAAGTTCGTTTCGAGCTTTATAAAACCAAAACGGAAAATAAAATTTTGATAGTCTCATACGGGACCATGGCCCGAATCTGTCAGACAGCGATTGATGAGCTTGAAACCGAGGATATCTCGGTGGGGCTTTTCCGCCCCATCACCCTTTTCCCCTTCCCGGAAAAAGAGTTGTATGCCGAAGCTGCGCGTAAAAACATCAAAACCATACTGGTTATTGAGATGAGTATCGGGCAGATGGTTGAGGATGTGGAACGGGTCATCAGGGGTATCAAACCGATTACATTTTTCGGCCGTACCGGCGGCGTGGTACCGTCACCCGAAGAAGCCAAAGAACAGATAAAAGAACTGCTCAAAAAAGAAACCGGTACCCTGAAAAGGAAGACCAAGAAAGGGTGAGGACTCTATGGAAGACTCGAAAATAATATTTTCCCGGCCGAACGCTCTCAAACCGACAGTTACGCATTATTGCCCCGGGTGTACTCATGGTGTCATTCACCGGCTGGTGGCGGAGGTCCTGGACGAGTTGAACCTTCGTGAAAAAACTCTCGGGGTGGCACCGGTGGGCTGTTCGGTGTTTGCCTATAATTACATAAATACCGACTTTCTTGAGGCTCCGCACGGCCGGGCGCCCGCCCTGGCGACGGGATTTAAACGTCTTCGTCCCGATATGATCGTGTTCACTTACCAGGGTGACGGTGACCTGGCCTCAATCGGGATGGGCGAAATTGTTCATGCCGCCAACCGCGGCGAAAAATTTACTGTTATTTTCGTCAACAACGGTATCTACGGTATGACCGGCGGGCAGATGGCTCCGACCACCCTTGAAGGTCAAATTACCACGACCTCACCGAAAGGCCGCAATGTTGCCGAGGTGGGGATGCCTATCCGTATTTGTGAACTTCTCTCCTCTCTGGTTACCCCGGCCTATCTTGAACGAGTGGCTGTGCACACCCCGCAACATATAATCCGCGCCAAGCGGGCGGTGCGCAAAGCCTTCACCTACCAGACCCAAAACCGCTGTTTCAGCCTGGTGGAATTTTTATCCACCTGTCCGACCAACTGGGGCCTGACGCCCGGCGAATCGGTCCGCTGGGTCGAGGAACACACCCTGAAATATTATCCTCTCGGCTGTTTTAAAGACCCCGATAAGGAGGTGAAAACCGATGGCACAGTATGAAGTCACCATGGCCGGTTTCGGCGGTCAGGGGATCATGACAGCCGGTCAGCTTTTAGCTTATACCGGTATAGAAGAAAATAAAAAAGTGGTCTGGTTGCCCTCTTACGGTCCGGAAATGAGAGGCGGCACGGCCTACTGTACGGTGGTTATATCCGATTCCCGGATAGGATCACCGATTATCAACAATCCGGCCGCCGTATGTGTCTTTAACCGGCCGTCATTCGACAAATTTGTTCCCAAAATAAAACCGGGCGGGCTTCTGGTTGTCAATTCGTCGTTAATCAACGTGACAACCGACCGCACCGATATCACGGAAATACTTGTACCAGCCAATAAAATGGCCCTTGAAGCCGGCAATGCCAAAGCGGCCAATATAGCCATCCTGGGAGCTTTTATCGGCGCCAGTAAAATAGTCAAGTATGAAACTCTGGTTGAGGTACTAAAGAAAAAGCTCGGCTATAAAAAAGAGGTGCTTAAAATCAACCTGTCGGTACTTGAAGAGGGCTACCGGATGGCTATCGACCTTATGAAGAAAAGCGGAAAAAAGGAAAAGGTATGAAACAGGATTTCACCACGATACCGTCAATAATAGCAAGACATCCCCGCAAGGCCAGTTCCCTTATAATGATTCTTCAGGATATCCAGAAAGAATTTAATTATCTGCCGGAGGAGGCCCTGAGAAAAACCGCCGAGACGCTGGAAGTGCCGTTGAGCAAGGTTTATTCGGTCGCCACTTTTTACAATGCCTTCAGCCTGGTTCCCCGGGGTGAGAAACTCATCCGGGTATGTGTCGGCACCGCCTGTCACATTCGCGGTTCCAAACTGATAAGGGAGCAGTTCGAGAACGAGCTTAAGATTAAACCGGGTGAAACCACTCCCGACATGAAATACAGTCTCGAAGTCGTAGGGTGCGTCGGCGCCTGCGCCATGGCACCGGTGGTGATGATAAACGACAAGTATCACGGCAACGTCAAAACCAGCCGGATAAAACAACTGGTGGGGAAGGGTTGATATGCGTATTAGCACCCCCAAGCAACTGAAGGAGCTCCAGAAGAAATTTCAGGACAGGGACAATAAACTTATAAAAAAAATTATCGTTTGCCATGGCCCGGGTTGCCTGGCCAGCGGGGCGGAGAAAATATATCAGGAATTTAAAAAAATCCTGTCCGAAAAGAAAATAACCGGCATAACGCTGGAGGCTCTCAAAAAAACCGGATGTCACGGATTATGTGAAAAAGCCCCCCTGGTAGCCATTGAACCGGATAAAATTCTTTATACGCATGTCAAGGAACGCCATGTGGTCGACATCGTCGAAAAAACCATAAAGAAAAACGAAATTATCCCGGAACTTCTCTATGTTGACCCCCAGACCAAAGAAAAAATAGCCCGTTACCCCGATAT
>CAZUAS010000018.1:28336-37519 GCA_964618515.1 uncultured Ignavibacteriales bacterium
TCCGCATAGCTTTGCGGAACCTGGGACATATCAACGCGGCGGATATCGACGACTACATCCGTGTCGGTGGTTACCAGGGTATGGTGAAAGCTCTTACAAAGATGACGCCTGAGGCTATCATCGAGGAAATCAGCAAGTCCGGTCTGCGCGGGAGGGGCGGCGGCGGTTTCCCGACCGGCAGAAAATGGGCGACCTGTCGTAAAGTCGAAGACGACACCCATTATGTCATCTGCAACGGCGACGAAGGCGACCCGGGAGCCTTTATGGACCGGGCTATCATGGAAGGCGATCCGCATTCGGTCCTGGAGGGAATGATTATCGCCGCTTTCGCGGTGGGAGCTCGCGACGGTTACATTTATGTCCGTGAAGAATATCCCCTGGCGGTTATCAATCTTCAGACAGCCATCGAACAGGCTCGTGAATACGGTCTGCTGGGTGAACAGATAATGGGCACCGATTTCTCTTTCGATATTCAGATTAACCGGGGCGCCGGGGCTTTTGTCTGCGGTGAATCCTCCGCCCTGATGAAATCCGTCGCCGGTGAAGTCGGTGAACCCCGCGCCAAGTATATCCGTTCGGTCGTCAAAGGTCTCTATGACAAACCGACTGTCCTTAACAACGTGGAAACCTACGCCAATGTACCGCTCATCATCGAAAATGGAGCTGACTGGTTCACCGGTATCGGTGTCAAAAAAAATTCAGGCACGAAGGCCTTTTCATTGGTGGGTAAGGTTCGCAATACCGGTCTTATCGAGGTCCCGATGGGTACCACCTTACGGGAAATTATTTACGATATTGGAGGCGGACTGATTGACGGGCGCCCCTTCAAGGCGGTTCAAACCGGCGGACCGTCGGGCGGTTGTCTGCCTGATTCCATGCTCGATTCCCCGGTGGATTTCGACAGCCTGACCAAAGCCGGTTCGATGATGGGTTCCGGCGGTATGATTGTCATGGACGACCGTACCTGCATGGTTGATGTCGCCAAATATTTCCTGTCTTTTCTCGTTTCGGAATCCTGCGGCAAATGCAATCCCTGCCGGGAAGGTTTGTATCAGCTTTACAAGCTGGCTATCAAAATCAGTGAGGGCCGGGGCGAAGAAGGCGATTTGGAAAAAATGGAAAAACTTTCGGATATGATTATCCTTGGTTCGCTGTGCGGTTTGGGCAAATCGGGGCCCAACCCCTTTTTAAGCACAGTGCGGTATTTCCGTGAAGAATACCTGGCGCATATCAGGGATAAAAAATGTCCGGCGGGCGTCTGCCGAGAGCTTATCCGTTTTGAAATAAACGACAAATGCGATGGTTGCACGGCCTGTCTGATGGCCTGTGCCTACAACGCTATTTCGGGCACGAAAAAACAACCGCATGTGATTAATCAGGAACTCTGCACTCATTGCGGAGCCTGTGTGACGGTTTGTACTCGTAACGCCATAGATGTATTTTAGGAGAGCAAAATGGTTAATATAACGATAAACGGCAAACTGGTTCAGGCTTACGAGGGAGAAATGCTGTTGGCGGCTATCAGGCGCGAAAATATCGATATTCCCGCCCTGTGCCACCATGAAGCCGTGGAACCCTATGGTGCCTGCCGCCTGTGCATGGTGGAGATAACCAAAAATGAATGGGAGGGCTGGAAAAATCACGTTACCTCGTGTCTTTACCCGGTTGAGGAGGGTTTGATTGTCAATACCCATACCCCGACGGTCATCGAGCTACGGAAAACCATCCTTGACCTGTTTCTGGCCAGTTCTCCCCACTCGGCAGTTATCAAGAAACTGGCGGCGGAATACGGTATCACCCAAACCAGCTATGAAGAAGTACCCGACGGTACCGATTGTATTCTTTGCGGCTTATGCACCCGTATCTGCGACAAGATGGGCTTCAGCGCCATATCAGCGGTTGGCCGCGGTCACGGCAAAGAAATTGCCCCGCCTTTAAAAGAACCCCCGCCCGATTGCGTTGGTTGTCTCAGTTGTGCCTACATCTGTCCAACACATTATATCAAGTTTACCGATAACGGCAAGGAGCGGACTATCTGGGGTAAGAAATTTAAGCTGCTCCGGTGTGAAAAGACGGGTCAGCCAACCATCACCGAAGAATTTGCCGCCTATCTTATCAAACACCGGGAGATCCCGGAAGATTATTTCAAAATCAATGACCTCAGCCATCGCCGCGAACTGGCTCTGAAAATGGGACAAATTACCCAATGGGGTAGGGAGGCCTGATAATGAAAGCACGTCTGATAGTCAATCCCAACCTTTGTACCGGTTGCCGCACCTGTGAACTGGCTTGTTCCTTTACCCATATGGTCAACGGGAAACCCGGCTTAAGCCGCATCTATCCCCTTGACGGCGGCTTTAAAGATTTATACGTACCGGTGGTATGCCTGCAATGTGAAGACCCGGCTTGTGCCAAATCCTGCCTGGTCGACGCCATCACTCGCAATCCTGAAACCGGAGCAATGGTGCTTGATGAACAAAAATGTGTCCGTTGTATGGCCTGCGTCGCGGCTTGTCCGTTCGGGTGTTCACTTTTTGACCGCATTAATAATCTGGTGGTTAAATGTGACCTCTGCGATGGCGATCCGGCCTGTGCCCACTTCTGTCCTACCAAGGCTCTGGAATATAAACCGATCGAGGAACACATCCTGAAATCGACCGGGTAAAAGATATAGAGGATGCTCTCGTTTCTCAGTAAGGTATTCACATTCTTTAAAAAAATTGAGACGGTGTTATTCTGTTTTAAGAATATCACTGTTTTTACATGATAAAAAAGCCTTGACATTAAAGCCCTTCAGCACCAAATTAAAACTGGTTAATTCTTTGCCTTGCAAAATCTTTCAGGTATCAAGATGAAACCTGAGACGCTGATGAAACGTAAAAATAATACCGGAGGCATAAAAAAAATGAAACTTAATGACCGCATTCAGGACGACATCGTCATTTTGGAGCCGAAAGGTAAAATAATGGGTGGTCCCGATGCCAGTTTGTTGCATGATAAACTTCATGATTATATCGAACAAAACAAAAAAAAGGTGATAATTGACCTCGGCAAAGTTGACTGGATGAACTCAACAGGTCTGGGAATTCTTATCTCGGGCCTGACCACCATACGCAATAACAACGGCGAGTTAAAGCTGGCCAACCTGACGAAAAAAGTACAGTCGCTTCTGACCATTACCAAGCTGGTATCAGTGTTTGATACATACGATTCTATTGAGGAAGCCGTTGAGAGTTTTAAATAAACGAATACTGAAAAAACGCTAATCTTCATATAGAATAGGTAGACGTCACTGCGTCTGCCTGTTTTTTTGGAGTAAATAAATATGGATAAACCAAAAATCTTTGACAACACGATTATGATTCCTTCCAGCCAGGATTTCCTTCCTGATGTGGATGTTTTCCTGGAGGGGGTTTTACGAGGTCTTGGCATCGACGAATCAATAATCGCGGACATTGCCATTTCAGTTTCGGAACTGGTCAACAATGCCATTTTTCACGGGAATAAGACTATCAGGGACAAACCCATAGCCGTTAAAATCAACAAGAAAAAGGGAGCCGTCGAAATAACCGTAACCGATGAAGGTAACGGTTTTGATATTAACACCGTGGAAAATCCGATTGATGATAATAACCTTTTAAAGGAAGTCGGCCGCGGTCTTTTTATTGTACGTTCCCTGATGGATTCTCTGTCTCTGGAAACCAGCGAATCGGGAACGTCGGTAATTATTACCAAAAATATTTAAAAACTGTAATTAACACTGGCACTTAGGGATGAACCTGGAGCTTTTAAAAACACTTGTTTATTTCCTGCCCGGCGGTTTTTTAATCTTTCTGGCGATAACAATAACCCGGGATAATTTCTCAAGCAGGTTAAATCGTGTTACCGGAGCCATGCTTTTCTTTGCCGGAATCGGTCCTATCGCCATGGTCCTTGGTTACATGATTGAGCAAAGTTCCACCGGTGCAATCCCGTTTAACCAGACCACCCTTTATAATTTATATCTTATCTGGGAATTCTTCTTCCCTACCCTGCTGGTATTTTCCTGGCTCTTTCCGGTTGACCGCCTTCGGGCTTTCAAACATTCCCGTTTGCTCTACCTGATATTCCTGCCCCAGCTGATGCACCTGGTTATCGTCATTTTCTTCGGCAATATTAACAACCTTCTGAGCTCACTCGGGACCACCGAAAGCAGCAGTGGGTTTACCGGTATTATTTTAAAGCCCTTGTCAGTGCTGTTTTCCTATCTGCTGTTACTTATCGGATTCATACGTACTTATGAAGATGTAATCTTCGGCGGGATAAACCTGTTCTATGTGCTGATAGCCATTTACTTCGTCGAATCGGGGAAAAAATATTTGACCAACCCCAGGCTTCTGACGCAAACCCGGGTGGTAATCTGGGCTATTCGCCTCGGGCTGGGCCTGCTGATTATCGTTTATCTGGGTACAGCCATATTTTCCTATGAATTTCCCAAAAGCATCAGTACCGCCCTGCTTCTGTCGGCCCTGCTGATAGGCGGCGGCATTTTCACCTATGCCATAATTCGTCACCAGTTTCTCGATGTTCAGCTATTTTTCCGGCAATCGTTTATTTACACCCTCATTTCGGCTTTGCTGGTCGGACTATATATCGTTCTTGGTGTGCAGTCTAAAAAATTACTTACCCCCCTGTTCGGTGATAAAGCTGAAATCGTAAGTTATGTGTTTATTATATTCCTGCTATTGATTTTTCAGCCCATCTCCAACTGGATTGACAATTTTATTCGTTCGATGTTCATGCATACCCGGACGGATTACCGGAACATCATAGAAAGATTCTCGCGGCAGGTTATCTCCATGTTCGACCCCGGTCTGCTCCGGCAGACTATCGAGGAAACCCTCAAAACCGCTCTCCTGGTCGAAAGAGTATATTTCGTCCTTTATGACGACCGCATCGGGGAATACGCTTTGTTGCCCAGTGAGGATTATGCCAAACGCAAGGTAATCGACCGTGAGGACCTGATGTTGCGGGGAATTAATCTTTTGAATGTTCCCACCTATTTCGATTCCCTGTCGGATTACCGGGAAAATTCGGCTCTGGGTGAGATTCTGGACGAACTCAAGGTCAAGCTGATTCTGCCCATGAAGGATGCCGAGCACCTTTTGGGTTTTCTGGCGCTGACCGCCAAAGTGGCCGGGTACCGGTATTCCGCCGAGGATTTCAACCTGCTGGGCGTCTTATCCAACCAGATGGTGACAGCTCTGACCAACGCCCGGCTTTATGTTGAGTCTCTCGAGAAACTTCGCCTTGAAGAAGAACTCAATATGGCCCGTCAGATTCAGCTGGACCTGCTTCCTTCCTGCCCGCCCGAGATGGCTTGTGCAGCTATTTCCGCCCAGTCCATGCCCTCGCGGACGGTGGGAGGTGATTTTTACGATTTTATCCCCACCAAAGTCAACCGGCGGATGGGCATTGTTATTGCCGACGCCTCAGGTAAGGGCATGCCGGCGGCGCTGATGATTGCCCAGGTCCACGCCATGATTCACAGTGAGGTAAACAACGGCAACAGTATCGCCACCATGCTGGAAAATATGAATAATCAGGTCGCCCAATCCACCTCGCCCGAAAAATATGTGACTCTTTTTTACGGTGAACTTGACGAGGAAACCGGCCTTTTCCATTTCGCCAACGCCGGTCACAATTACCCCATCCTGGTCAGGAGCAACGGCGAGGTGGTGTTGCTCGAAACCGGCGGTCCCCTGATAGGCGCTTTTCAAAATATGCATTATGAATCCTCGTCTATCCGCCTGCAACCGGGTGACGTTCTCTTTTTCTTCACCGACGGTTTATCCGAAGCCATGAATGAAAATGGCGAAGAATATTCCGAAGATAGGATACGCAAATTAATTATAAATAATCGTGAGCGTGACCCACAAACGCTGATGGAAATGATCCTCGAGGATGTGCGTAAATTTGACCCGCATATTCCACCCCAGGATGACACGACCATGATAACCATGAAAATTATGAAGGACTATACGGTGTTCAATGAACGACAAGTATAAAAATTTCGATGCCGAGGTTTTATTTGCCAGAAAAAACAAACATTGCGGTTTTCGTTTTTGCCCCCTGTGCGGTAAGGCTTTAGTCGAGGCGGCGGTTGATGGCAGGCGGCGGATGACCTGTCCCGATGAAAATTGCCGCTATGTTTTTTACCAGAACCCCATCCCGGCCGCGGGTGCCATCATCGTTGACGATGACCGGATTTTATTCGTTAAACGGGCTCATCCTCCGAAAATCGGCTGGTGGTGTCTCCCGGCCGGTTTCATGGAATGGGACGAGCACCCGATGCACACGGCTGTACGGGAAGTCCGCGAGGAAACCGGCCTGGATGTGGAACTAGTTTCCTTCTTTGAAGTATACAGCGGCGATGACGACCCGCGTTCCAATGCCATACTACTTTTATACCTGGCCAGAGTAACCGGCGGCGAATTAAATGCGGCCGATGATGCTCAGGAAGTACGCTTTTTCAGCTTTGACGCCTTACCCGATAAAATAGCTTTTGCTTCACATATACAGGCCCTGCAGGACTATCGCCGCCGTATCCGGAGTAAATAACGGTAATGAAAATTAAAACGTTCAGTAATAAATTATTTATTCTTTTCCTGCTTTTTGCCCTCGTCCCTTCGATAATAATTACTGCATCGGGATATTTTTTGCTGATGGAATCAGGTTCCCTGACCGGGAACCAGGGGGAACAATATACCCAGAAGCTGACCCGGTATTATAATGACGTGCTTTTCAATAAGATTCAATCCGGTATAAACCAGTACTTGGTTTATCCACAGGCTATCCCCCCGATTCTCGATTTTATATTTATAGAAAACGACAACGGCTTGCAAGCCGCAACGAATCCAAAGTACCTGTCTCCCACCCTCATTGCCGATATCATCGAAACCTCACGGGTCCGCCCCCGTGGATTTATCGAACATGAGGGTCAATATTTCCAATATGACATGAGGATTTTGGAAACGGGTGAAAAGATATATGCCGGCCTGGTTCACGACGAAACCTACAAAGCCCTCATGGAAACAGTGCAGACCGGTACAGCCATGGAGAGCACCAGCCGGGCGCTGGGCCGGCGCTATATCTTTTTTCTTACCACCTTGTTTATGGCCGTATCGCTGGTTATGGCCGGGGCGGCATATCTTTTTTCGACCCGTCTGGCTAAAAATATTGCCCGTCCCCTGACGGAACTATGCCAAGCTTCGATTGAAATCGCCGAGGGTAATTTCAATCAAGAGATTAAGCCTTCCCCGGATAGAGAAATACAAACCCTGGTGGAAAACTTCAACCGGATGGCCCAGCGTCTGGAACAAACCACTTCGCGGCTGGCCCAAGCTGAACGGGTGTCTGCCTGGCGCCAGATTGCCCGGCGCTTTGCCCATGAACTTAAAAATCCCCTTCAGCCTCTTTTAATTTCGCTTTATCGCATCGAAAAACAGTTGCTTGACAATGAGGTTTACGACCGCATCTACGAACCTCTTAAAGCCGCCTCTGAAGAATTAAAACACCTGACTCTCCTGGCGGAACGTTTTTCACACCTGGCGAAACTCCCTCCCCCCAAACCGGAAACCACGGACCTTAAAAAACTGCTGCTTTCAATAGCTCATCTGTACGAAGAACGTCTGGCCAAGTATAAATTTGAGGTTCGCCTGCCCGAAGAAGATATAATCTGTCTGGTCGACGCCGCCTATTTAAGGGAGGCTTTGCATAACCTTTTGCAAAACGCCATCGATGCTTCGCCGGAAAACGAACGTATTATCATATCCCTGGAAACCGATAATGACACCCTCAATCTGTCCGTTATCGACTACGGCGAGGGGATGACGCCTCAGACTGTTACCGCCGCCCGTCTGCCCTATTTCACCACCAGAGAGCACGGCACCGGACTCGGGCTGGCTATTGTTGAAAAATCGGTAAATGAACTCAAGGGACAACTTCTTATCGATTCCCAGCGCGGCCGGGGCACACAAGTAACGATTTCACTGCCATATAACAGGGGGTAAACAACGTGGCGGCAAAAATCTTAATCATCGACGATGAACCCAATATCCGGCTTTCGTTCTCATCCCTGCTTAAAGATGAAGGATACGACTGCACCGCCGCTGAATCTGCAGAAACGGCGATGAATCTTTTAACTCATCATAATTTCGAGCTTATCCTCCTGGATTTACAGCTTCCCGGCAAATCCGGCCTGGAATTCTTAAAGGCTTTAAAAAATGAAGTCATGCCGCCACTGGTGCTGGTGGTATCGGGACAGGCGGATATTCCAATGGCACTGGAAGCCATGAAACTGGGAGCTGTCAATTTTCTGGAAAAGCCGGTTTCACCGGAAAAACTCATAGCCGGAGTCAATTCCGCTCTTCTTCTGGCAGTTGCCAACCACCAGAGAAATCTTCTGGTCAATGAGCTCGAGGACCGTCACCGGATAATCGGGCATTCCCAAGCAATAAGAAAACTTTTGCAGACTATCGCTCATGTTGCCCCGACAGACACAACAGTTCTCATCAGCGGCCCCAACGGCACCGGAAAAGAACTGGTCGCTACCCGGATTTATCTTAGCAGTAACCGCCGGGATAAACCTTTTATCAAAGTAAACTGCCCGGGTATCCCGGAAACATTATTCGAATCGGAGCTTTTCGGCCACACCCGGGGAGCTTTTACAGGGGCTGTGCGCGATTACCCCGGTAAATTCGTCATGGCCGACAGAGGTACTATTTTCCTCGACGAAATCGGCGACCTGCCTATAAGCTGCCAGGCGAAACTTCTACGGGTGCTCGAAACCGGAGAAGTAGAGACACTGGGCACTGAAACAATTAAAAAAGTAAACGTCAGGGTAATCTGCGCCACCAACCGTAACCTTGAAAGGTTGTTAAACGAAGGAAAATTCAGACAGGATCTGTATTACCGCATCTCGGTTTTTTTAATCGTTATGCCACCTCTTAAGGAAAGGGCTGAAGATATTCCCCTTTTAATCGGCGAATTTCTTAAAAGATTCGACCCGTCGGGTAAAACCCGTCTTTCTGCTGAAAGTATTGCCTTTTTATGCGGTTTGAGTTACCCCGGGAATGTCCGCCAGTTGAAAAATATAATTGAACGATTGACCATTCTTTACCGAGATAAAACAATAGAAGTAAC
>CAZUAS010000019.1:0-22150 GCA_964618515.1 uncultured Ignavibacteriales bacterium
CAATTATTCTACAGATATCGGTTATATCCGGGTTCTCGGATTCGGAGCAGTCGGTATTCCCGGTTAAGCCCTGACAGCAGGAAGAATTGTAATCGACGATATTGTTCGACTCCGCGTATACCGTTATTTTCGGCGTTACTATAATAGACGCAATTACCACCAACAACGGGATTACTTTTGACCGGTTGAGCATTATTACCTCCCTTTTGTTTTGTTTCTTATTACCTGTACAGACCCGTGAGATATATACAAAACACCCTTTTTAATATATCAATTTACTATATAATATATATTTCTTTTCTGTCAAGAAATATATCGAATACATGGAAGCCCTGTCAGAACAGGCACCCTGACAGCTCTTAAGAAGAATAAAAAAAGGCACAACCGGTTTATAGGTTGTGTCTTTATTTTACTTAAAGCCGTTTTAAAAAAAACGGAGCGCCTTATCGTCCAAGCGTAAACTCTACTTTGTACGTAACCCAGCAGGCAATCGGCCGGCCGTTTTGAATACCGGGTTTAAACCGGTTTTTGTAAGCCGCCTGTACCGCCGCTTCATCAAGAGAAGCCGTTCCGGACGATTTTTCCACTACGGCGTCAAGTACCTTGCCTTCTTTATTAACCAGGGCGCGCACCCAGACCAGACCTTCGATACCGGCCTGTTCCGCCAGGCGGGGATATTCCGGTTTTTGTTCATAAATCATTTCCGGAAGAATTTCCACCGGCACGAATTCCTTCACATCCGGCAGGTAATCCTCTTCCTGGATTTCAATTTTGATATCATCGCCGCTCATGCTGGAAATATCCTTGACATCGGGCGCTACAATCTGAGCCAGTTCGTCGCGGGTGGCCAGTTGTACGTCGTCATCAATAACCTCATCATCGGCCACCGGTTTGGGAATACCCACTTTCGGGGCGACGATATTAGGTTGATTCACCGCCACCTGGGGGGGTTTTTTGGCAATGGTCGGCGGCGGGCCGAGGTCGGCGATAGTCTTGATGACCACTACCGGAGCATCAACCACCTCATCTTTGCCCAGATTTGAAATCAGCCAGGAAACAACCAGAATCAAAACCACGAAAGAAACCGTTGCCAGGGTACCCAGTAGAAAATTACGCTGGTATTTAGACTTCAATTCAAAGGCGCCGTAGGGCGAATAAAGAGAAGTTGCAAAGGGTTTACCCATTATAATTCTCCTTTCGCTCGGGCCTGTTCGATAGCCGAGAGCATAATTTTATCATCCCGTTCTTCCCAGTCGCCGATGGCGTACCGGTAAGAGAATTTATCTTCTTTGGAAAGCTGGTCAACCTTAACACCTTTTTCCCGGGCGGTGAATTCGTTCCAAGACCTTTCGATAATGTCGATTTCATCCAAAATATTAACCATATCGCTATACCGGGCGTTACGGTGGATGAGAATAAGGGTATTAAGCTTACTGTTGGCGCGGTTCTGCTCCAGTAACAGATTGCGAAGGGTATCGGTATCAATGACATAAGCGACGGTATCGGGTTTATTGGGGGAAGACGGCAACAACAGGGGCAGGTTTTCCGGGGTGGGGGTTTTAAGATTCCACCAGTAACGGCTCTCGCCGTCCACCCGGATAGTCAGGAGGTTGGATTCTTTAACCTCCACGTCATCCGTTTCCTCAATCGGGGGCAGGTTTATTTCCATCGCCTGTGGCATGGAGAATACCGTAGAAACCATATAAAAAATCAGCAACAGGAAGGCAATATCCACCATCGGGGTCATATCAATACGAATTGCGATCCGGCGTTTTTTTCGTCTGACACCTTTTTTCTTACTTTTATCTGAACGTTCAGCTACATCAGCACCAGCCATTTATAATCACACTCCTTTCGCAGGCCCACCATCGGTTACGAAGCCGGGGTGCTTCCCTTATCACCGGCTTCAGCTTCATGGTCGGTAATAATCAGGAAGCGTTCGAGGTGGTTTTCCTGCATCGATTTCATAACATCCTGCATGACGCCGAAAGTTGCCCGCCTGTCGGCTTTGATGACAATCAGAGCCTTGAGGTTTTTAGCCCGAGCCTTGTTGATTTCAGCGGACACATTATATTTATCACATATACGCACGACCCGGCCGGTGGTATTGACATCGGTACCATCAATATTAACGACAATCTTCTGAAGATAATCGACATAAATCGAATCATATTTGGTTACCGTAATATTGATAATGTCCTTGTCCGGCAGCTCAATCATCGAATGAGATGAGGGCAATTCCACCGCTCTTGCTTCCGGGGGTTTGAATTGCGTCGTCGACATGTAGAAAATCAACAGCAGAAACGCAATGTCCACCATGGGTGTCATGTCAATTTTAATACCTATCCGCCGTTTCTTTTTCATTGCCATCGGTTATTTACCTTCTTTTGCTTTCAAAAGCTGCAAAACTTCAAAGGTGGCTTCATCGGTGGTATAGTTAAAAGCATCCACCTTGTTAACGAAAAAGTTATAGAAAAAGATACCCAGGATACCGGATGCCAAGCCGCCGGCCGTATTGACCAGTGCCTCGGAAATACCGGTCGCCAGCTGGTTAGCATCGATAACACCGCCTTCGACATTACCGGTCGCGGCAAATGCTCGAATCATACCTATAGTCGTTCCGAGAAGACCCACCATGGTGGCGATGGAAGCAATGGTTGACAGGGCAATCAGGTTTCTTTCCAGAAGCGGTCCTTCCAGAGCGTTGGCTTCCTCGATAGCTGTCTGGGTCAGCTGCATCCTCTTTTCGGTATCGATGGATGAATCATCTTTAATTTCGCGATATTTTTCAATACCGGCGCGAAGGACATTGGCGGTGGTTCCGCGCTGTTTATCACAGGCAGCCAGAGCACCGTCGTAATCATCGTTCTGAAGCAGTGTTATCAACTTCTTGAAAAAAACCTGGACCGAGCTCTTGCCCTTGGCATTACCGTACAATGACAGATATCGCTCGATAACGAAAACAAGTAGCATAACCAGAATCATAATTAAAAGTACCACCAGGGGACCACCCTTGTAAATCGAATGAACAACCGGGATATCGGAAGTTCTAAAAACACCATACCAAAGACCAAATCCAATGGCAAAGGCTACCAGGGCGTTCAGGGTAACAAAGAGAGTTTGCTTAAC
Organism: uncultured Ignavibacteriales bacterium; assembly: GCA_964618515.1. Lineage (GTDB taxonomy): Bacteria > Zixibacteria > MSB-5A5 > GN15 > FEB-12 > JAFGNW01. The sequence continues at coordinate 3,130 of CAZUAS010000019.1, forward strand.
CACTTAATCATATCCTCCAAATTAAATAATTATTTATATTTCAACACCTTTAAGAGCCAACAATAAAAAACCGCTTATCGTGAGGAAAAGACCCCACGACAGAGAATCGAGCAATACCGCCGGCCCGTAACTATCGCCTATACTCGTAAAAATTCCCACCGTCTCAGGGTTATAACTGGCTCCGAAAAACGAAAAAACCATTACCAAAACAAACAGAATCACCGGAATCCAGTTAAGTTTAAGAATTTTTTTAAGCTTCAAAGCCTTCTCATCGTCCTTACCTTTAAGCCCGAAAATATTATAAAGATTATACAGCGGCAGAACGATACACAACAGGGTGTAAACCAAGAGGAAAATTCCGGTAAGCATCAGGATAAATCCTCCCGAGAAGACATGGGAACCGACGGAGCCCAGAGCCAAAATTGCACCGAGACCGCTCAGCCGATAGAAATCCTTGTGAGTACGTTTCTTCGCCTGCATACCATGAATAATTTCTTCATGGGTAGTTTGCTGTTGAGTAACCGCCATATCTCCGGGGGTTGGGGTGAGCGGGCTTTCAGTGCCGGCTCCCATTAAACCCAGCGAATCACTTACCGCCACCAGGCTGTCAGACGGGACATCACCCGGAGAAGACTCGGTTGCGACCGGAGCTTCATCCACAACTTCGGTATAAGCCGAATACCAGGGAACAAAAAGTGCTACAAGTATCAGCCCACAGGCAATCGCCAGAACCAACCTCTCTTTAAACGAAATCCGGGCTTCGGTCAGAGTACAATGATCCCTAATCAATTCGCCCTTAGTTCGCTTGTTTATGATGGAATCAATATATTTTTTCTTTTCCGTCTCCGATTTGAAGAGGTCTTTTGGTTTTCCGGGAAAAACCTCGAATCCGATATAACGAAACCTTTCCGTGTCGCTAATGCGATTGGGTGATTTATTTTGTTGTTCTTTATCAGTCATCAAGACTCCTGCAATTAATTGAACGCTAATTCAAGAAAGAGATATATCTTTAAAATTCAAAACGTACTTTATCCTGGCCGTCTTTACAGTCCTTATGGCTGGGGTCACATTTGAGACAACGGCTGTACCAGTCGAAAGCATTTTTAAAATCGGCTTTGGCCTGAGCCGGGTCACCTTTGGTTTCAACTGCCCGAAGGTGATAAGCCTGGGCAATCCATAACAAAACATTGACATCGCCGCATTCACCACCCTCACCCCTGGCCAGACACGGCTGTGCTTCGAGCAGATAGCGCAGCGCCTTAGTATAATTTTTGGTGCAAATACCGCCCAGGTAAGCATAACCGAGCGACCTTTTCGCCAGACAATTATCGGGATCAACAGTCAATAGTTGTTCGAAATACTTTACACCGTTCTGGCAGTCATTCATCTGGAACAGGTACGAATAAGCCACCCGGAACAGAACATCAGCATCGTCATTTTTAAATTCGAGATACTTAAGCAGGTAATCGATGGAAACCTGATAGTAGTTCTTGTTGGGGTCGACGCCGTTTATGGAAGCCTCGGCATCACTTTCTTCAACCAGGAGATCATCGATATCGACGTTTTCCCCTTCGGCTTCAATATTGGCGACATTGAGAGCACAGTAGGCGGCATTTTTGTATATGTTGTAACTGCTGGAGTCGATCCCCTGTTCAATACGGCGGTCATAATAAGAAAGAGCCTCGACATACCTTTTAAGACTGTGCAGGCTTACCGCCGTATTGTATAAGATTCTTTTCTGGTCGGGAAAAATTTCAAGAGATTGTTTATAGTAACTTACAGCGGTGTAAAAATCATTGGGTTTGCGGTAATAATAGCAATCACCCAGAAGCTGATATAATTCGTAATCAGCGACGGTTGTTTTATATTCTTCACCCTGGAGAGTAACAAAATCAATGTGTTTTTTAAACATTTCAGCCGCTTTTTCATAGTCCTGGACACCCCACAGGGCTTTACCGTAATAAAAGTAAACGTCCTTGGGTTCCATCGGGATAGCCAGTACTTTCTGGAAATAATCGACGGCGTCCTCAAAACCGTTCAGGTTGACATAGGCCATGCCCAACTCAAAGAAAACTCGTACGGTCGAAGAATCGGGCTGGGCATTGGATAAAGTGAGGTATTTTTTATACGACCCGATGGCATCGCGCAAGCGTTCATTGCGGTCTTCACGCGTCCGGGTGGAAAGAGCGGCTTTGAAATAAATACCCCCGGCACGACGCCAGGCGGCGGCATGAGTACTGTCTTTGAGCAGTACCGCTTGTAATTTTTCGAACGTACAGCTGTAGTCCTTCATCTGAAAACAGGCTTCCGCCCAGTGAAAATAGACTTCCGTAGAGGCGGTGTCGATATTAAGCACTTTTTCATATTCGATGGCGGCCAGCGACGGAACTCCCTGGTAAAAATAGGCATCGCCCAGATTGATATGATATTCCGCATTGTTTTCATTATTGACCAGAGCCTGCATAAAAGCTTTAACAGCATCATCATAATTACCCTGTTTCATCATTACCAGACCATAGCCGTTATCAAACATCGCCTTGTTCTTTCTGTCCTTTTTCTGTCCGGATTTCATGATTTCCATGGCTTTGTCAAGGCTGTCCATCTGCAGATAGGTCAGACCCAGGTAATACATCGATTCATAATGTTTATTCTTTTTATCCAGGGCAATTTGAAACTGTTCTTTGGCTTTCTCATACATTTCCCGGGCATAATAGATGCGACCCAGAGTGTAGTAGTTGTAATGGTAGCTTTTATCGACAGTCATGTCATTTTGCAATAACTGAATAGCCCGGGTGGTATCACCGGCATCCAGGGCTTCACGAACCGGGGTACTCACATCTTCGGAATAAACATAGGAGACCGTTAAAAAAAGCACCCCGAGGGTTAGAAAGTGAAGTTTTTTAAAAAGAGTTTTCAAAATACATTTCCTCATCATTTTTCTCATAAAAATAAATGAATTTATAACTAATTCCAATAATGTCAAGAATTTTATTCTCTTATATTGTATCCTCTAAGTTTCAGGTAAATATTCATTTAACTTTCTAGCCGGTCGTCGGTTGTTATTCATCCTGCAAATAACCACAACGAAGCATAATATAATCAAACTTATCACTGACAGCTCCTGCTTATCTTCAAGTTCTTCTTCCATTTTTTTATACAAAGATGTGGGACATTTCTTCCTTCTTTGCCTTCCTATACTAGAACATTTTCTAACAATAAATGTGCCAGACTGATAGAGATATCTGGCGGCACATTTATTGCGTTGCCTTTCAATGAGTTACGTGTAGATTAAAATATTTCGGGCGGCTATGTTATAGAAGAACGCAAAATATGCGATTAGAACAATACTAATCTAAATTAAAATAACCACTTAAAGCGAATTTTGACCCGCCGGCTACCGGTGAATTCAATATCAAGCTCACCGTTAAAAGGTATTTTAAGACCGCTGTTATCAAGGGCCGGGAAAAAATCCAGGTAGGATAATAAACTGATAACCGCCGCCTTTAATCTTTTATTGCTGCTGGATAATCCGGTTAATTTTACTTTTCCCAGAGTATCGACCTGAACCCGGGCCGTTACTTCGCCCTTGACAATAACCTTAGAATCGGAACAAATAAACTCGTCATTGTAAACATTTACCGGTAACGGTTCGGTTAACAGACCCACTGTATCAGGCAACAATCTCACTCTGATACGGTCCAGAAGCGAAAGACTGGAATCAGCCCGATAATCTACCGCCATAACCGGGTAACTATCGTGCGGGAGAAAAGAAAACAGAAGAAAATTTTCAGAGGGTTGGTTTTTACCCTGTAATTGTAAAGGTGTATACTGCCCCCAGTTTACAGCCGAGAGAATCTGGGGGATAAAAGCGGAGGAGTTTCCCCGGATACTCTTTATATCAATCAGTCGGCCGTCTTTATCCAGTTTTATTTTAAACAAAACATAAGGATAAATTCCCTCGGTCAGGGATATTTTTTTTAGGTAGTTATACGAAGGGAAATAAACGATTTCAGGTATTTGAATTTCATTAAGTTTCAGGGCGTAGAAATAAAAGGAGCGATTTAAAACCTTCCTTTCGGCATTTACGGGAAAGACCAGTTCCGGAACCCGACGGTTTGGTTTATAAAATAAATTAACCGGAATTATTTGATTTATTTTTTTCCCTTTATACTTACCGGGTTCAAAAATCAGGGTTTTCAGATAGGCCGTATAGTATTCGGCATAAATGGAATCCCCGGCTTCCACTGGCGAAACGGAACTGACCATCCCCTTTTTGTCCACTTCCAGTATTAATGTCATATATAACCGATTAGTCACATAGGGGAAAAACATTGAAGTATCGATGTCCGGACCCTGGCGCGGATAAGCCAGAGCCATATCATGATATTGCGGGCGGTTTTCCTTTCCCACAGCGGTAGTAAAAACGAGAGTCAGGAGCAGTAAAATTAATCCCGAATATTTCATCATTCCATTCCGGAAGATAAAGGTAATCAATTCCGGTAATTTAAGTTGCCGTAGAAGCATCTAAAAATTATACTCCGTTTTAGTCAAATAGAAAAAGGTTTTTTTATGGTTCTCCGGGTCCAGATGATAAAGAATGTTTTTTCCTCATGGTTTGCTTATGGTGTTCGGCTGGTCATCTCTTTCTTTTTCATACCTTTTATAACCGGCATCTTAGGCGATACCCGGTATGGTGTCTGGGTGATAATTTTTCAGACCATAAACTACCTTTCACTTCTGGATATCGGCTTTGAAAAAGCTTTGGTCCGATACCTCTCCAAATTTCTTGGCCAGAAAAATTATCATGATATTAACCGGGTAATCAGCACCGCCGCTGTTATATATCTGATTATCGGTACCCTGGCTATAATAACTGTCTGGCTGGTGGCCAACTATTTTTTTGGGTATTTTAAAATAAACGACCCGGAACTTATGGCCGAAGGCCGTACCGCCCTGATTATTATCGGCTTTTATCTGGGCTTTCGCTTTTATCTGTTTCCTCTGGGGGGAACCCTTGGCGCTTTTCAGCGCTATGACCTGGCCAATATTCTCAACATTATCGAAGAACTTCTTAAAACTCTCGTCATGGTCTGGCTATTATATCACGGCTATGGACTTACCGCCCTGGCGCTGGTTATCTTCATCTCAACCCTGCTCAAATTATCAGCCGGCGCCATCTGGTTGAAAAAGCTGCATCCAGCGGTTACCTTCAAACCCGGACTGGCTGACCGTGCTACGGCGCACACGCTTTTCAGGTATTCTAAAATATCTTTCGGCATTACCATCGCCTGGATAATTATATTCAACACCGACGTAGTGCTTCTGGGCCTTCTATCATCCTCGGCGGCTGCGGGAATTTACGCACCAGGGGCGCAACTTATGCTTTATTTAAGGCATATTATCAATGCCATAGGAATTCCTCTGACACCGGCTGTCTCTCAGCTTGAGAGTTCCACGCCATTATCAAAAATTGGGGATATTTATCTAAAAAGCGTGAAATATATTTCCTATCTGTCCTTTTTCTTTACGGTGGGAACAATTATTTATGCCCGCTCTTTTGTGGGTCTGTGGCTGGAACCGGAGTTTGCCCAAGCGGCCCGGGTAATGATAATTCTGGCTGCCGGCTCAGCCTTCTTTTTACCACAAATAATCGGCAACTATATCCTTTTCGGTATTGAAAAACACAAATACCTGTTATATGTTCTGACCTGTGAAGCCACGATGAAGATTATCCTTTCCGTAATCCTTATCAGCAGTTATGGTCTTTTGGGAATGGCCCTGGCGGCGACGATACCGCAGATCTTTTTATACATAACCATCTATCCCTACTTTATGGCGCGGGTGCTCCAACTACCGCTGGCCCGGATAATGATTAACAGTCTCTTGCCGGGTATCCTGGCCCTGGTCATTTCCATTCCCGCCGGGCTTTTAACCAATTACCTGATACCTGTTTCCGGCTGGGTGACTTTTTTTATAAACATAAGCATCGTAACGACCATCGTTGCTCTACCCGGATGGTTGATAATCGAAGCCGAAGACCGCAGGCTGCTGGTCGATTTTATCATACCCGGCAGGAATTCAAAATCTTAAGGGATAATTTCCTCCACCGGTATCACTTCGCACCAGTTTCTATTATGACAGGACGGGCAGCGCAAACGTTTTTTATAGGGGAAATGTGGGTTGATAAAATCAACCAGGGCCGTTATTCTGAATTTATACCCGCAGACCGAACATCGGTAACAGAACCTTCGGGCATGCCACCGTACCATTATTATTAGAATGATTATGACGAGGAAAATAAGAATTAAAGTTAGAATCATATATCTAATCTAATATATAACCCTAAACTCCAAACCAGCAAAGAAAACCCCCCGATATAATCGGGGGGGTCTGAAAATTTGGTTATATTGTACAAAAGTTGCCCGCCTTATCTGTCGCGAAAAGCGACGGGGTCGAGCCATGAGCTCTTTCGTCCCTCAAGCGGGTCTTTCAATTATAATATCGTCATTTTTTGCCAAAAGTAAAGAAGAATTTGAATGCTATCATAAAAAAGCCCCCCGGCTCTAGCCCATCAGCCGGGGGGGTTTTGAAATTTATTATTGCGTCGTGAAAGATTCCTGCTTCGCCGTCCGCATACGCGGCGGGTTCTTCTTTTGTCTCCCCGAAACAGGTCTTCCCTTCAATAAAATTATACTAAAGTATCATGAATTTGTCAAGGTATTTTATAGTTCTTGACATTCTTTTTTCATTATAAGTCACTATTTGTCAATATATAAACTGTGTGAAAGTCAGAAAAATCTTGCTTTGCGACCTTTTATTTGACTATAGTTTCATTTGCAGTCTTTTCTTTCTTGTCCTGTAAGTCCTGGTACTATTCGGGGTGGACCTGGTCGGTATAACCAGTTAAAAACCGAATAAAAATCTTAAAAGTAAACTCCAGAAAACTGATATTCGGTCAAAAAAGTCCGGAAATATCAGTTTGCTGATTGTTAACCAATTTCTCTCTAATAACCTTTCTCAGGGGATTAAAGCGACTTTGGTAAAATGACGATATGATACTGGGGCTTTATTTACGGAGAGAAGATGTATAAAATAGAAAAAAGCGCTTATGGTCTTAAAATTATTTTAAGTGAAATATTAAGCACCAAGGAAGCTCTGCAATATAAAACTGAATTGATTAAGGCCGCCAAAGAACAAAAGCAAACTTACTCCGTAATTTTCTATACCCAAACATTAATTCCCTTTAATCCGGAAGTAATGAAAGTACTGGAAAAGGCCTATGCGGCTGTAATCAACAGTAACCCTTATCTCGGCCGGGTAGCGGTGATTACCAAATCACCGGTGGTCAAGGATCAAACCCGACGATTACAGCATTATCTGCAGGTTTCCGACATTGTCAGAATAATAGATGTTTCTAAATATGCTGATTGGGAGAAAAAAGCACTGGACTGGGTTCTCAGCGGCGCGGAACCGGAGGTCGATGAGCCGACCTTAGTGACCACAAAAAAATAATCCCTTCCAATTTTAGAAATTCCCAAAAAATAAATTATCACCTCTTAATGCAATAAAAAGGGTCTAGACCTAAGAATGTTAGGTCGTAACTCTTGTGGTTTCGACATTTGGGGAAAGAAAAACAGAAAAAAGGCGGAAACACTTACGGGTTTCGCCCGAGGTATTTATCTGATTTCTCCTCGTTCCAACGCTCTGCATTGGAACGCCGTCTACAAGGCTCGGCTTTGGGGCGCAAAGCGCACTATAGTACGTTACCATGGAGGCCGTGGGAACAAGAAAAACTGTACTTTTTCTGATTTAATAAATATTTTATAAAGAACCGACAGAAAAGGCATAAAAAAGGTGTCGGGCGGGTTGCCTGACACCCGGTGCAACCAGACTAGTCTGGTTATTAAAACCACGCCTGTCGCCTGGCGCTCTTTGAATAATATAGATTACAAGCTTCATTTTATCAAGTCCTTTTTTACCGAATATTATTATTTTTCAGACCGGGATTTCATATACGGGTATTTTTTACCCCCTTATCAGTACAACGTCCCTATTTTAAAGACGATTAGAGACTTTCAGTTGACAGGAGATTATCCTCAGGATATAAAAAAGTGCTGAATTTTCCCATTTAATTAATTTTAAAAAAAGGCCGGGTTTAGATTAAAACCCGGCCTGTCTAAGCTCCCGTTTCTGCTTAAGTAAAAAAGATAGACGGGATATTTTTAATCAACAATCTGGTCGGTGGCGTTGCAGGTCGACCATTGTCCCTTGAACTGGGAGCAGGAATGGGTATTGGCTACATCGTCGACAAAAGGACCAAATTCTCCGAATAGGTGCCCCCGCACGATATTGAAGGTGTCAGTAAATATTCCCCGGAAGGTACCCCGGGGGCATTCCCACACAGACGAGGTGACGTTATTATACGCCCATGTTCCTTTGAGATAACCCTGGAAAATACCCAGGCAGTCGCACCAGCCGCCCCTGAAAGTGCGCACCCCGTCATCACCGGTCGTAAATTCACCCGCCAGGTAGCCCATCAGAGTATTATCGACTGCGTACCATTTTCCATAAAAGAAGCCTTCGCAGTAACTTTTATGAATCCAAGCGCCACCCAGGTATCCTTTGAGACAGTCCGGCGGTGTAACTTTTTTCGATTTGATCCACAGGTCATTGTGGCTATCTAGAGCGATTACCGTATCCATTTCATCCAGCATTTTGAAATCGAAAACGAAAGTTTGTCCATAGATATCAATAATCATTTGCGGAATAACCGTAGCGAGGTAGAATCTGGCGGAAAAAATTTCAACCACCAGGCCGTCGGAATCGAGGTCGCTGATATGGGCCACCCATTGAACGGACTGGAGGAAACGATTGATTTCGGCATCGTTCACCCTGACAATATAATCATCGTTTTCGAAAGCAACCGTTCGGCGCACTGCCACTACTCCCGGCGGAGTAATCATCAGGCGACCGGACATATCCAGGTAATTGCTGTCCGGCAGGGGATTGAACATATGTCCCCACATTATCTTAACCCGGTGGATGTTGAAATACGTGTCCGAGAGCGACAACTGCGGGCTGTTCGGGTCCTCGGTAACCGCTTCTTCCGGTTCCGGGGTGGTTATCAGGTCCCTTATAATACCCTCCATATATGGTATATCAACATGGGTATAATCGGAGACTTCGGGCTGAGTCGAGGTCTCAGGGGCTGATGGTTGTTCGCTGCATCCAGAACCAAGAATAAGAACTAAAATGCTTAGAAAAGCAAATAAGTATTTCATGACATACCTCAAAAATATAATAATACTTTAATTCTTTTTCTCTGGAGCAAAACCAAGATGCCTTTTTTTTAATATAAAAAATTTCACAAGAGAAACAAGTATTTTTTCGACAACCGTCATTAAGGCTTGCCCATAAGAGACATGTTGGTTAAATTCAATTTTTAAAACTGGTTTATGCAGGAGAGAAAGAAAACATGAAAAGAAATAAAGCCGGACATTTTCCAAAGAGAAAAATAACAGGTGAGGACCTTTATAAACTCCGCCTTCCCGGAGCGGTGGCGATATCGCCGTGTGAAAAATACATCGCTTTCACCGTGGAAAGAATGGATAAAAAAGAAAAGAAATATTTCAGCAATATATTCGTGCATGATATAACCATGGGGAAAACGATGCCATTTACCCATGGCAATCACTATGACCAGACCCCGGTCTGGTCACCCGATGGCATGCGGCTGGCTTTTATCTCGACCCGCGATAAGAAAACCGGTATCTATATCATGCCATCGAGAGGCGGCAGTGAAAAACAACTTTTGGAAATTGACGGCGCCATAAACAACCTTCAATGGAGCGCGGATAACCGGCATCTGGTTTTTGCCCTGAGGTATAACGACTCCCACTTTATCGAAGATGAAAAGGAAAAGAAAAAACCGCCGGTTTACCGGCATATCACCCGGCTTTTTTACCGCCTGGACGGCCTGGGATATTTACCCCATGACCGGACCCAGATATACACTCTGGATATCGAGTCAGTTGCGCTGAGAAAAATCACAAAAGGTAAAAGAGATAATATCAATCCGCATCTTTCCCCGGACGGCAAATGGATTGTCTATGTTTCCAACCGCCGTCCCGACGAGGCTCTGGAAATTGACAACACGGATTTGTTTATTATTCCCTTCAAGGGCGGCCGGGAACATAAAATCCACACTCCGCCCGGACCGGTGAATCTGCCCCGGTTCTCTCCTGACAGCAAGTACATCGCCTACCTTGGCAGCGACAATCCCGATGAATCAACAGGCGTAATTAATATGCATGTCTGGCTGGTGGGAATCAACAATTCTCCCCGAGCACGGGATTTGATGCCCGGTTACGACCGCTGTGCAAATGACCAGACTCTCGGCGACATGGGTGAAGGTCATGGGGCGAAACTAGGCTGGTCGGCGGATGGCCGTCGGATTTATTTCATGTCTTCCGATACAGGTGTGACCAATCTTTTCTACATACCTCGTAAAGGCGGCAAACCGACACGAGTTTTTAAGGGAAAATGTCACGTCAAGGATTTTTCGCTTAACGGCCGGACCACCACCATCGCCTTTATATATTCCGACCTGACCTGCCCTGGCGAGGTCATGACCTGCCCGGCCGACCATGGAGGTGAGAAAAAGGCGGTTACTCATACCCGCCTTAACGGTTTCCTGCAGAAAGAAATTACTCTTAGCCGGACGCGGGAAGTCTGGTTCAAGTCATTCGACGGAACCGAAATCCAGGGCTGGCTGGTTTATCCGCCTGGTTTCAAAGTCGGCCGCAGATACCCCTCGATTCTGGAAATCCACGGTGGTCCACAGGCTCAATACGGATTTACCTTTTTTCATGAGATGCAGTACCTGGCTGCCCAGGGTTATGTCGTTTTTTATACCAATCCGCGAGGCGGCCAGGGTCGGGGCGAAACCTGGGCGAAAGCAATCGTCGCCGACTGGGGCGGTCTTGATTATAAAGACTGCATGGCCGCCGCCGCTTATCTTGAAAAACAGAAGTTCATCAATCCTCGCAGGATGGGCGTTACGGGAGGTTCTTATGGCGGTTATATGACCAACTGGATTATCGGTCACACCGACCGTTTTAAAGCCGCCGTAACCCAGCGTTCGGTCGTTAACCTGAGCAGTTTTCTGGGGTCTTCAGATGTCGGGTTCGACTTTATAAAAGAGTTCAAAGGCTGGCCCTGGACCAGGCCGGAGTTATATGAGAAATGTTCACCGATTACTTACTATAAAAACGTAAAGACTCCAGTATTGATAATTCACAGCGAGCAGGATTTACGATGTAATATCGAGCAAGCCGAAGAAATGTTTTTAATGCTGAAAGTGCTGAAGAAAAAAGTGGAGATGGTGCGCTTTCCCGAGGAGTCGCACGGACTATCACGGCACGGTCGGCCGGACCGCCGTATTGCCCGGCTTACTTGGATAGCCCGCTGGTTTAATCGCTATTTATAATAATATAACGGAAAGTTTTTATGATTGACAGTTTCTGACGTTCATTTTTAAATAGAATAAGATGATAAGCGATGTGATTTGATAGGAGCAATCAATTTTTCTTGTCGAACCAGTTTTCCTTGAGAAACTTCTCGGCTTCGGCATGAGTCCTGAAAGTGAAGGACATATCTTTCGTCCCCCCGATTTTAAACATCTGGTGCAATTGTCGAAAGGTGCTGGGATTATTGAGAATATTCAGTGACAGAACCATCTTATGGTTGCTGCACCATTCCAGATGCTGGCCGATAAGTTCAATGACTTCGGGATAAGAAGTTCTCCAGTTGGTCAAATCGACCACTTTAACCCAGTTTGAATGCAACAGGGGTTGCACTTCACTTATAAAATCTTCATGATATTTGGTTGCGGTCTCCGCTTTCCAGATACCATGGATTTTTTCATAGATTACGGCTCCTTGTTCATCGACTTCAAAAGAATATTCCAAGCTCCAACCAGACATAATATTGACCGTTAACCTTTTAGTTATTTAGGTTTGATGAATAACTTTCAGACAATACAATTTAAAAAGGATTTACAAATAAATCAACCTTAAAAAAGGAAAAAAACCACCTAAAAAAGTGACTTTTTTTAGAGAAAGAAAGGGGAAAAAATGAACTTGCGGTATAAAATAAGTACATTTAATAATTAGCCTCAGACATCTTTTATTTAATCTAATAACTTTTTTCATTCCGGTATTAACCAGGTCGGGCCGACTTTGGGAGCCGGATTATGATTGATATAAAGGTAATTGATTAAAAATGTTATGTCAGCTATATCGATATTGAAATCGCCGTTTATATTAGCCCGCCAGGAAGGCCAGCGCGGTTTTGGACCATGCAGATACAGGTAGGCAATAATCCTGGTAATATCGCTGATATCCAGCACATAATCACCGTTGACATCACCGGGCATATAGTCGAAACCAAGGTGCAGGGGGCCATCGCCGAGAATATAACTTTGTAATGGAGTACCACCCGAATCAATCACTTCGACCAGGTCGGACGTCCAATTACCCGCATAAATAGTGCTGTCCTGATAAGGTATCGCCATCAGGCAGTTACCACCAATCTGCAGAGGATTATTTTCATCGTGGTAAACTTCGAGGGTCAGGGCATGGTAAGAAAAAATATAAGGATCATAGCCGAATCCAGCCGCCGGCATATATGTGATATTATCCGGCCCGATGGTAATCATTCCCGGAATACCTCCCGGGGCAAGACTGTCAATAATTTCGTCATCATTTGTATCGATAATAAAAATCTTCCCGAATACCGAGTAATAATCACCCGTACACATGACATGAATCCGGCCCAGAATATCGACTTCGACATATTGAGGGTTGGTACCGACGGTAATTTCTTTGATAAGTGTACGACTCGGAATATCGAGAACGGCAACTTTTCCCACCGGGTCAAGCGTCCAGTCAGGATTATAACCCGTACAGGCGATATATGCTTTATAATCGTGAATGACGATTCCCTGCGGCCGTTTGCCGACCGTAATTTCATCGACCACCTTTTTACCTGGTATATCAACCAGGGCGACACTATTATTCATAAACAGCGTCACATATACATACTGGCTGTCAAAAAAGGCCATGTAATAGGGGTTGGAACCGGCACCGGTATTTATATAGCCCCGGGTGGAGGCCGTGTTGAGATTAATAATTTGAATTTCATCGGTGCCGGAGTTGATAACATAAGCCATCGTATCCCTGACGATAATCTGGTTGGGATAACTCTGAACGTCGCTGCCCAGAGTCAAAATATTATTGGTGACCTGACCGGAAACAAGATTAATTTTCGAAAGAGTTTCTCCCAGCGAATTGATAACATAGGCATGGGGGTCACGGGCGAAACATATAACCGCCATTATACATAAAATCATTAAAGAACGTCCCAGGGTTTTCATGGGTATTTACTCCTTTTATTAATTACCATAAGCAACTTTAAAGCCGAAATTCCATTCCCTTCCGGGCATCGGGTAATGAGTCAGCAGAACGTAATCCGTGTCATAAATATTACAGATTTTCAAATCCACTCCGAGTTTCCAGTGACCGTCAATATTTTTAGTTACGCCCAGGCGGATATCATCCAGCCGGTAGCTGTCATAGTATTTGGTGTTGGCTTTAAGGATGTAGGTTTTATCCACCAGCCGCACGGAATAAGCGGCGAACAGGCCTTTTATGTCAAGACGGGCGGTTAAACTGGTTATATAATGAGGCGAGAATACCAGCTGTTTATTATAATCATTCGGTCCGGGGGTTTTATTCAAGGCATCGGTAACCGTATTCTGATAAATAAAACTGATACCTTTATTGAAAAGGCTGATTTCCAAAAATTCCTCGTGCCCGTCGAGGCTGGCGGATTCAAGATTTTCAGGTCGCCAGACACCGCCATAACCCTGAACCCAGACAATCAGGTCGGTCACGTCGGAGTTAAAAAAAGTCAGGCCCGAGGAGAAACTTAACGGAGCGAAGGCGCCCGAGATCTCGCCGCCGACTTCATAATGCCGGGCTTTTTCCGGAAGCAGTCCGGGATTGCCGCCGGACCGGGCGTCTCCTTTCCAAAAAAGCGAATTTATCGACGGCAGTCGCAACGACCGGCCGGCTCCGGCGCGGATAACATAATCAAAGGTTTTCCCCTCTCCCCCCATTGCCAGGCTGATTTTAGGCGACCAGGTACGGATTTGATGCGAGGTGGTGGTATCCTGCCAGGAGGTTGAATCTTTATATGTCCTGACATTGTCGTATCGCAAAGCGGCTTTCAGAACCATTTCCTTGAAAATTTTAATATCGGCGATATTCAGTTTCTGCTCGGCGACGATAAACAAACCGCCGTTGTCGCGCACGGTCTTCCCCATCGAAAGGCTCGGCGTCCAGTAATCATCGTGAAAGAGGATATCACGACGGAACTCCGTTCCAAGGCGGACCAGGCTTCCGGACCAGAAAAGAAAATGTTGTTTGAGCCCGAGATTAAAAACATCGTTGGTGTATTTACTGTCATAATTGCCGCTGCGCGATAAACGGTCCTCGAAGTGTTGTGTAAAACGCGAATAGCCGAGATTGAGTTGCAGGCTGTACTGCCTTGAAAAAGAATAATCCAAATCCGCAGTAATGAGGGTACGGTCATCGGCCAGCCGGGCATACCGGTTTTGGCTGGTCGGCCGTCCGGGAAGACCATTTTCAGAGCGATACCATTGTCCCGAAAAGCCGACTTTCGCCTTACTCGACGGCTGGTACATACCGGAGGCAAAAAAACTGGTGGCGGTATTATCATTATTAAGCCTAATACCACTTATAACCGTATCTGGCTGATGATAATCGAACTCAAAATCACCATTGGATTTCTTACTACTGAAAGCAAATTTACCTGTCACTTTCCGATGGTTAAAAAGGTTTGACAGGTTAAGGTTATTAATTTGTGTTTTCCATTTACCCCATATTTTCTCTCCCTCAAGAGAAATACCCGGCATAATATAACTGGGGCGGGTGATGATATTGATAACGCCGGCCAGGGCATCGGGTCCGAATTCAGCTGACGCACCGCCTTTATGAATTTCCACCCGTTCAACAGTTTCCAACGGAATAGAGTTAAGGTCGGTAACTCCAGAACCCGACGGATTTACCCGGTGACCATCTACAAGTACCAGAACCTGATTGGAGGCGCTGCCTCGAATTTTTACTTCCGCCGAACCGGCTGATGAACCGGTTTTCTGAATGTAAAGGCCGTTCACCGTTTCCAGAAGTTCAGAAAGGTTACCGGCGCGGGAGTTTTTAATCTCTTCTTTACGGATAACCGCAATACGGTCACCGGCAAAACTGACCCGCTGTCCTTCTACTATTATGCCTTCAATTTGATAATTTATCCTGGCCAATTCAATCAGCAGCCGGCGGGTAACATCGGATACAATTTCAATATCAACAAGTTCCTTTTCTTCATAGCCCGGGGCCGAGACGAGTACAGAATAGTTACCGGGTGGGATATTTTCTAAAGAAAAATTACCCCAATCATCGGATTGAGTAATATAAGCGGTGGTTTTAATATCAATTCGAGCGCCGCCGACCGGAGCGCCGTTTTCGCTGTCAAAAATATGCCCTTTAATTCTGGTGTTAGTCTGGGCGTAAAGGCACGGTACGGCTGTCAGGGAAACCAGAATTGCCCAAAAAAATCGCCTCATGGCTGCTTTCTTTGCCATAGGCGCAGGTAAAGCCTACCGGCCAGCCCGCGCTGACGGCAACTTAAAAAAGATTGGACTCCGGCAGGTTTCCTGACTTCGGCTTCATACCCCTCAAAGCGCCTTCCCCGGATAATTCGAGTGGCCATCATGCCTTGAGAGTAACCGTTACAGTAGCGGGGCTGCGACGGATTCACACCGTCTTCCCTTTTACCCATCCACCATGGACGGCACCAGAGCTATGTCTGATTATATTTTAATCTTTATGTACGACTTGTCAAGAAAAAAACATGACCTCAGTGATGAACATAAATCTTCTGACGTCTGTAATCGATGGTTATTTTATATTGATATAAAAACGAAGTTCCGATAATACCTTCAAACCGGTCTTTGCGGTCTTTTTGATATGATGAAAAGTCCCTCACCACTAATTTGATATCGCGGTCGGCGATGACATCGCTTAATGACATCTTATTTACTTTCTGAATGCCAGTGAATTGCGGGTCAAGTCCCAGCCATGCGGCCACCTCAGGCGACACCGAGGTATAGGAAGCGCAGAAATCCAGGATCATGGGGACGGTTATCGAATCATTGAAAGTAACATCCATAAGCACCAGGTGGCCGGAACTCCGAAAGGGTACCGTTGAATAATTAGAGCGGTTTAGAAAATCAGGTTCGCCCAGATACAGCTGCAAAAGGGTATGAGGATAATCGACTGTGACATAAAAGCGGCGAATAACTTCGAAACCGATTAAACCATCCGGGTGCAAACCATCCTTATGACCACCCAGAGCGGCGAGGTCGGTAACCACCGCCCGGGCATTATAAAGCAATTCACCACCGATTTCCAGCGACCGCAGCTGGGCATAATAGCCTTTACTGGAACCCTCGACCCCTTTTATTTCATGGCCGGACATTTCACTATATATCGTCAAGTTATTTTTTTGTGCGAAGGTACGGTCGATATAGAGATGGTCGGCTCCCGTATCTATTCCGAACTGGCCGTTAATGCGGCCATCGATTTTAACCTGAACCTCGACCAGCCCGCGCGCCGGGTCAAAAGGTATAACATCAGCCCAGACGAAGTAGAAGGCGGTTAACACTACCGGAAGTATATATACTAAGACTTTATTCCTCATATGATTAACCATAATTTAATATCGGCTGTTTAATAAAGAAAGTGTATAAATTTTATAAATCAAGGCAACCATTTGTCATCGAGAAGTGTCTTAAAGACAGCTGTTATGAAAAATGACCTGTTCTGGATATGGCTTGAGCCGCTGCATGAATCGGCAGTACTTTTCTGCCGACGGTTGGCGGGTAACCGCCCGGCACAACTTTTTTAAAAATCCGGGTGGAAAAGTTTGATGATGTAAAAACACCCCGTCGCTATCAGTCCGGAGGCCGGGATAGTGATAATCCAAGCCCAGACAATGCGTCCGGCGACACCCCATTTGATGCCGGAAAGTTTGGAAGTGGCTCCGACACCGACAATAGCCCCGGTGATAGTATGCGTGGTGGATACGGGAACACCCATATGGGTAGCCATAAAGAGGGTGGCGGCGCCTGCTGTCTCGGCACAGAAACCGCCCACCGGTTTGAGCTTGGTGATTTTCATACCCATTGTTTTTACTATGCGCCAACCGCCGAAAGCCGTTCCCAGCGCCATAGCCAAGTGACAGGATAAAATTATCCACATCGTATTTAAATGTAACAGGGAGAGTTGCGTGCCGGGGTCCATGAGCCCCCCGGCAATTAAAAGCGCCATGATAATACCCATGGTTTTCTGGGCATCGTTGCCGCCATGCCCGAGTGAATAAAGAGCCGCAGAAAATAATTGTCCCTTGCGAAACAGGCGGTCAACATCGCTCGGCCGCCAGCGACGGAAAAGCCAGAAAATTGCCAGCATAACAATAAAACCGATAACCAGACCAATCAAAGGTGCCAGAGGTATGAATTTAACAGTTTTCCAGATATTGTCCCAGCGGATAACCGCCATTCCCTGATACGCCAGACCAGCGCCGGCCACGCCGCCGATAAGGGCATGTGACGAACTGGTAGGCAGACCCAGCCACCAGGTAATAAGATCCCAGAAAATAGCGCCTAACAGGCCGGAAAGAACCACATATACATAGACCGAATCGTGGCCGTCGATTCTGACAATTTTAGCGATGGTATCAGCTACCCTGGGGACAAAAACGAACATCGCCACAAAATTAAAAAAAGCCGCCCACAGAACGGCTATGCGGGGGCTTAAAACACGGGTCGAGACAACCGTGGCGATGGAATTAGCCGCATCATGGAAACCATTAATAACATCGAATATTAGAGCCACCGCCACCGAGCCGATAATAACATACATGAGGGGCGTCATAATCAGGATGCCTCGATGACAATCCCCTCAATGATGTTGGCGACATCCTCGCAACGGTCGGAAGCTTTTTCCAGCCGCTCGATAATTTCTTTCCATTTAATAACCAGCAGCGGCTCCTTTTCTTCCTGGAAAAGCCGCGCCAGCGACGACCGCAAAATCCGGTCTGCCTCATTCTCGGCTTCATGTATCGACTGGCAACAGTCTTCAATGATTAATTTTCCCTTATTGCGGTTATGCAATTGACCGACAGCCCGGTCAATTGCGGTGGTAGCTCTTACGAGTACCTCGGCAAACTGTTTCAGCTCGGGCCAGATGTCGGTTATTTCATATAGTTTCAGCCGCGAGGCGACCGAATTAACGGAATCGATAATATCATCCTGGCGTCTTATAAGCTGGTGGATATCCGCCCGGTCGATAGGCGTGATAAAGGTTCGGTGAAGCGCTTCGATGCATTCATGAGTAATTTTATCAGCCTGAAGTTCGATCTCCTTAATACGGTCAACATGGCTGACCAGTTCGGCGGGATTCAGGGCGATGGCATTCAATTCCCGGCAAACCTCAATAGACAACTTACTGCTCTGTTCAAAGTAGTTGAAGAAACTTATTTCCCTGGGAAGTAACCTTCTGAACATACTATCTCCCGAGATTGTTCTTAAATTTTCTCACTTCGTAAGAAATTAAGAAGTTCCTATTCATAAACCGGAGAAACCTAATGTCTGCTAGGCAGACCGTCAATAATAATTTAAATATTGTTTTCCAAATTCTGCGGCGGTTATCCAAACCGAGATAAGTCAATGAATAACGGATACTTCCGGAGAGTCTTGGTGCTTTTAGATTGGCATATCGAAAAATGCCTCCGGGGAAATGAAGCCAGGGTAACGTTTTTCCCTATACTCCACCCTGATGTTTTTTCATATCCTGGTATTCTTCATTTGACTCGCCCTGAT